>NZ_AUAR01000003.1 GCF_000428825.1 Desulfomicrobium escambiense DSM 10707
AGAAGTGGCCCCGGAAATTTGCACAAGCCTTTAGGTGGAAACTTTGCTAGCCCGGACACCTTCAAACGGAATTGATCAGGGAGCAGAGAATGACCAAGCGAACGAGACGGAAGCACTCAGCAGAATTCAAGGCCAAGGTAGCGTTAGCGGCGATGGCCGGGGACAAGACACTTGCCGAGTTGGCGCAACGTTTTGAGGTGCATCCGAATCAGATTACCGAATGGAAGCGGCAACTCAGCGAGCGGGCCGCCGCCGTCTTCGGCAAATCGGCTGAGAGTGAACCGGCGGTAGACTTGAAGATCCTGCATGCCAAGATCGGTCAACTGACACTGGAGAACGATTTTTTAGAAAGCGCACTCAGCAAGGTGGGATTGCTGAGCGCAAAGCGATGATCGACCGCGAGCACGAGGTTTCAATCAAGCGGCAGGCCGAACTGGTCGGGATAAGTCGCGGTACCGTGTATTATCAGCCTCGGCCGGTGAGCGCCGCCGACTTGGCGCTTATGCGCCGCATTGACGAGCTGCATCTTGAGCATCCGTTTATGGGTGCCCGGATGCTTCGGGATCAACTTAATCGCTCAGGCGCCGCTGTTGGGCGTAAGCATGTCGGCTCGTTGATGGCACGCATGGGGATTGCTGCGCTGTACCGGAAGCCCGGCACCAGCAAGAAGCATCCTGGGCACAAGATATATCCCTATTTGCTACGAGGGTTGCTCATTGAAAGAAGCAATCAGGTGTGGGCTCTGGATACGACCTACATCCCGATGGCCAAGGGTTTCGTGTATCTGACCTCGGTCGTGGATTGGGTCAGCCGAAAGGTCTTGGCGTCAAAGATAGCGATCACCCTGGAGGCTTGCCATGCGGTCGATGTGCTTCAGGAAGCCTTTCGCCGCTATGGCGCTCCGGAAATCGTGAACACGGATCAAGGCAGTCAGTTTACGGCGATCGAGTTTGTAACGGCTGTCAAGGACATGGGCTGCAAGCTGAGTATGGATGGCCGAGGAGCCTGGCGTGACAACGTTTTCGTTGAGCGCCTTTGGAAGTCGGTGAAGTACGAACGGGCATATCTGCACGCCTACGACACGGTGAGCGATGCCCGGAAGTCGATCATGGAATACATGGATTGGTACAATCAAAAGCGGCCGCATTCACGGTTGGGCAAGAAAACGCCTGACGAGACTTACGCCGAACGAATGTCGCCAGTGAGAATGGCAGTGTAAGAAGAGCGGAGATTCCACTTAAGAAACGGGCAAACGTGTTCAAACGAACTGAGCCACTTCTTCATGTTGTTTCTTATCGGGGCTCAGTTCGACGTGAGAATAGAGAAAAGCTTCTCGGGCAGACCAGCATGGTGCTGTGGTTCACAGGCCTATCTGGTTCGGGCAAATCCACCATAGCCCATGCTGTGGAAGAGAGATTGCACGCCATGAGCAAACTGACCTACGTTTTTGATGGAGACAACGTGCGACAAGGATTGTGCAGAGACTTAAACTTTTCTCCAAAGGACCGAACCGAAAATTTACGACGAATTTCTGAGATGATCAGACTTTTCCTGGATGCAGGCATTATCTGTCTGGCTGCATTCATTTCCCCCTTAAAAGCGGATCGGAAAAAGGCAAGAGACATGATAAACTGCGGGCGATTCTTTGAAATTTACGTCGATTGTCCGTTAGAAGTATGTGAACAACGTGATGTTAAAGGCCTATACAAGCTTGCTCGCTCTGGAAAAATCAAAAATTATACGGGTATATCATCGCCGTATGAAGTACCCGATCATCCAGACTTAATTCTTAACACGAATATCTATTCGCTTAATGAATGCGTGACCAAAGTTATGGATAGTTTTTTTACCCAGGAAATATTCGAAAAAAAATTGCGACAGATAATCGCATAATCACATAACACACTGTTTTTGCGATAGAATAGGAATAACTTGCAATGCGAATCTTGGTCACAGGCGGAGCCGGGTACATCGGGAGCCATACCTGCAAGGCACTGACTCATCAGGGGCATACCGTGATCGTCTATGACAACCTGTCCACTGGGCACAGGGAATTGGTCCGCTGGGGAGATTTTGTATTCGGCGACATCCTTGACACGCAACGTCTCCGCGCCTGCATCAGACAGTATCGAATCGAAGGCATCATCCACTTTGCTGCCAGCGCGTACGTTGGAGAGTCGGTGGTTGAGCCGGGCAAGTACTTTCGCAACAATGTTTGCGGAACACTCAGCATCCTTGATGCAATGCGGGACGAAGGCGTGCCATACATTGTGGTTTCGGGAACCTGTGCGGTCTACGGTTCACCGGACAATATGCCCATCATTGAAGACACTCCTGCCAATCCTATCAACCCTTACGGGGCAAGCAAACTGTTCATGGAAAGAATGCTTGCTGATTTCGAAAATGCACATGGCATCAGATGGATATCGCTGCGCTACTTCAACGCTGCAGGTTGTGATCCGGACGGGGAAACCGGGGAATGGCACGAACCGGAAACCCACCTGATTCCACGAGCGCTGATGGCGGCAATCGGTAAAATACCTGCACTGGAAATTTTTGGCGGTGACTATCCGACTCCTGATGGAACTTGTGTTCGGGACTATGTTCATGTGTCGGATTTGGCGGATGCACACTTACGGAGTATTGATTTCCTAAGCAAGGGTAAAAAGAGTCACATAATCAACCTCGGTGCCGAAAAAGGAACCTCTATCTACGAAGTAATATCTACCGTAAAAGAAGTGACTGGCGTATCAGTCCCTTACATCATATCTCCCAAAAGAACAGGAGATCCGCCTATACTTCAAGCAGACTCGACAAAAGCGAAAATAATTCTCGAGTGGAAACCGAAATACTCAAATTTAAACTTTAATATTAATTCATCTTTCTTGTGGATTAATAAATACAATAAATAATTACAAGAATTATTATGAATAATAATGAATTTGTACACACGATAATGGATAGATTTTATGAACATATACATAATTATGAGAAGAATAATTATGATGAATATCGCTATTCTTTTGACAAAATAGACAGATCTATTTTTTTTGATATGAATAAACATAGAAAATATTTTGACTACTTTATTAATAATCATTCTTTTTTTTACAAAACATACAATTTACTTTCTGACTTAGAATCGAAAAATCTATTTATACAATTAATTTTATTTCGATTACTTGGACATTTACATGTCCGAATAAAAAATGAGTACAATTCGATAGTTGAATCTGCCAACAGAAATGCACTCACTAAAATATCAAAACCATCGCAATTTACAAACATTGACAAATACGGCAATCTTTTTCATTTCCCAAACATTCAATACAACGGACACAATATTAGTCTAGACTGCAGACACGTAAATATTATATCTTCTTTTTTAAAAAAACAATATAGACTACATAGAAGCAGCATTACCGTGACACCTAATGCCGGAGACATAGTTTTAGATTGCGGCGGATGCTTCGGCGATACAGCAATAAGCTTCGCATGCGATGTCAAAAATAATGGAAAAATTTTAGTATTCGAACCATTGCCATCATATATAAATATTATAAAACATAATATATTACAAAATAATTTTTCGAATCGAATTAAAATATGTCCTTATGCAGTCGGCAGAAAAACACTCAATATCAACAGCACTTTTATTGAAGAAAACATTGAAATTTCACCAGGATTTTCAACTGTTGAAATGACGGATAAAGTGCCAATTATAAGCATTGATGATTTTGTAGAAAATGAACAAATCAAAAAAATCAATTTTATAAAAATGGATATTGAAGGATCTGAACTCGATGCACTTAAAGGAGCCCAGAAAACGATAACTCGGCACAAACCCAAACTTGCCATATCACTTTATCACAAAATCGAAGATTTTATAAAAATTCCAATTTATATATCACAGCAACACCCAAAATACAATTTCTACATCGATCACTATACAATACATGACGAAGAAACTGTACTTTATTGCATATAAACAATAATATTTTTCCATAAAGAAACACGAACTAATACACAAAAGAGCAGCACATGAGTGACGCCAAATTCATATCTGAAGAAAAAATTTATCTCACTAAGCCATTTTTACCTCCATTATCAGAATTCAACCAATATCTTAATGAAGTATGGCGCAGTAGATGCCTGACAAATCAGGGAAAATATCACAATGAATTCGAAGAAGCCCTGGCAAAATTTTTAAAAGTGCCCTATGTATGTTTATTCACAAATGGTACGCTAGCTTTAATTACAGCCCTACAGGTCTTACGCATTACAGGCGAAGTAATCACAACGCCATACAGTTTTGTCGCCACAACGCACTCATTATGGTGGAACAACATTAAACCAGTTTTTGTAGATATCGATCCTGTCTATTGCAACCTAAATCCTGACAAAGTTGAGTCTGCCATAACCCCTCAAACAACAGCTATTCTGCCAGTACACGTCTACGGAAACCCTTGCCAAGTAGACAAACTACAAGAAATTGCAGACACTTATGGATTACGCCTCATATATGACGCAGCACATGCTTTTGGCGTAACGATTAATGGGCATTCACTTCTGTCCTACGGGGACTTATCAATACTCAGTTTCCACGCAACCAAAGTGTTCAACACATTTGAAGGTGGAGCCATTATATGCCACGATGCACGGACGAAAAAACGCATTGACTACCTAAAAAATTTTGGTTTTGCGGGGGAAACGTCCGTTGTCGCCCCTGGCATTAACGCCAAGATGAATGAATTCCAAGCAGCACTCGGACTTTTGCAACTCAAATATTTCGAAAATAACAAGAATCTTCGTCTCATTATCGCCGAATCGTATCGTGAAAATCTCAAAGCAATTCCAGGAATTTCTTTTCTAGAGCCTGCAAAAAATGTAACCTGGAACAATGCTTACTTCCCGATATTTGTTGATGCAGAACAATTTGGCCACACCCGGGACGAGCTCTATAACCATCTCAAAATGTACAATTACATTTGTAGGCGATATTTTTATCCATTAATTTCAAACTTTAATTGCTACAAAGATCTTCAGAGCACGCAAAATTTACAAATTGCAAACATTAAATCGAGCCAAGTAATCTGCCTACCCATTTATCCAGATTTAAATCTTATACATGTAAATAATATTTGCAAAATTATAAAATCTTACAAAGAAGACTGATAAATGAATCTTAATTTTCAAAAAATTACTTTTTTTTTCCTCCTTGGCAATCCAAGATCTGGAACAAGCCTTTTGAGACTAATGCTTAACGCTAATAGCAACATCGTTGTACCTCCAGAATGCGGATTTTACCACTGGTTGAGCAAAAAATACCAAACTCTGGACTTTAGCAATAATTCATCATTTCTCAAAAGCTACCTAGAAGATTTGAAACAATCTAAAAAAATGGAAACATGGGATATCGACTTCAGTTATTTAATATACCTTATAAAAAAAACAAAACCCACCACATACGAACAAGTTAGCCTACTAGTATATTTAACATATGCAGCAAAATTTAATAAATTACCCAGAGTAATAGGAGATAAAAATAATTATTACACAAATCATATATGCGACCTAAATAAACTAAATAGCAATCCAAAATATATATACATAGTACGAGACTGTAGAGATGTTGTATGCTCATATAGAGCGCTTAATAAAATAGAAACAAAATCTATATATAAACCTGATTTACCTTATGACATTGAAACTGCTTGTATTTCATGGAATAAGAACAACACAAATATAATCAATTTTTTAAAAACAATACCAAAAAATCAATATCACGTTATTCGTTTCGAGGATCTTATACAACATACGGAAGAAATACTGAAAAAGGCATGCAATTTTCTTGAAACTGATTATGAAAACAAAATGATCGAATACTATATAGAAAATGCACAAAAAAACATAGAACCTGTCGAAACTCTAGACTGGAAAAAAGAAACACTGAGCAAACCAAATATTAACAAAATAGGCACATATAAGCATGAATTAACCGCGGAACAAATTAAAGCCATTGAGAAAGCGTCTGAAAAATTAATGCAAGAATTCGATTACTTGTAATCTCATTCCATTTGCCTGAAGCAATAACCCTTGATCGCCATTTACAGCGAATGAAAATGCCAGCAAAACAAACACCATTAGTTTCCGTAATAGTTCAAACGTTTCAGCATGAACTATATATCAAAGAATGCCTTGACAGCATATTAGCCCAAATCACGAATTTTACGTTCGAGATTATCATAGGAGAAGATGAATCATCTGATGGAACAAGAAAAATTTGTATAGAATATGCCACTCAATATCCGAGTATTATAAGACTATTTTTGCGATCACGAGAAAATGTCATATATATAGATGACGTACCTACAGGAAGACATAACTTAATTGAAAATATAAAAGCTACAAAAGGAAAATATATTGCCATATGCGAAGGAGATGACTACTGGACCGACAAAAATAAACTTCAAAAGCAAGTCAATTTTTTAGAAAAAAACTCTAACTTTAGCAGCTGTTGCCACGAAACAATAACTTTATTTGAAAACGGGAATACAGGAAAAATATACGGACAAGATATTCACAACATTATTACAGCCGAAAATACAATCAACACATCATCCCCATTTCACACATCATCTTTTATATTTAAAAAAGAATGTCTTCCTGATGCGATACCATCATGGATATACAAAGTATTTAGTGGAGACATGGCATTATTTTCTATCATTTCAAAACGCGGCCCTATTGGCAAAATTTCAGAAATAATGAGTGTTTATAGAAAACACAGCGCAGGACTAACAGAGTTAAAAAATCTAAAAGACAATTTTCATCAAAACAGAATTTTACTAATAAATTATTTAAACGAATATCACGATTTCAAGTATCAGCAAAAAGCATCTGATGTGATCGCATACCACAACAGACAAATAAATCATACCAACAACGATTTTTGTTTAGACAAAACTGATCAAAAAAAATCTATATTAAATATTTTTCATAACAATGCACATTTCGAGTTTAATAAAATTTCAACGCCACCAACAATGCTCAATCACTCTGAAATACAACTATTGTATTGGCTATCAAAAAATACGTATAGCTCCCGTGGCGCATTGGTTGAACTTGGGTCCTGGCTTGGAGGGTCAACAATAGCATTCGCCAAGGGACTTTGTGAAAATTCAAATGTAAATTTTAAAAAATTATATAGCTATGATAATTTTATTTGGACATCATGGTACGATAGATACAATCTTGATATAAAAAAATCTGTCGGAGAGAGTTTTCTCGATGTTTTTTTAGAGAATATTAAGCAATACCGCGAAATCATTGACGTCAAACATGGCGATGTATGCAAAATTGGCTGGAACGGCACTCCCATAGAATTAATTTTCATCGATATCATGAAAAGCCAAGACACAGCACGATGCGTAGCATACAATTTTTTCCCTAGCTTAATACCTGAAATTTCTATTATAGTTCATCAAGATTTCAAACATTTCCATGAATTCTGGATTCACCTTATGATGTACAGGCTACGAAGCCATTTCACACCAATTATAAATTTACAAAATGCACCCACTGTAGTTTTTAAATACATTAAATTACTAACAAATGCAGATATTGAGAATGCATGCGCGTTCAACACTTTTACTACCAAAGAAATTGATTTAGCATTTCAATATTCATTGAATATTTCCCATGGGAGCAATCAAATTTTTATTGATGAAATTAAGCAAGCTCATAATAATGCTTTAAAATTTTGCAAATGCATCACTAAAGAAAATTTACCTAAACATGCATCAAAACCAAATGAAATAATTCATATGAATGACAAATTTCTCGACATAAGTTTTTCAGCAGATTTTTGTGACCTTCATGTCATTCGCAAAGCGATTAAAGACAATCTTAACAAATCCATACCGTTATTTCACGGCACGCTACTCGACATCGGCTGCGGCCAAATGCCTTACAAAAACCATATCCTGAAGGCGAGCCCTAACATTAAGAGATACATCGGATTGGACTTTGCCCATGGCAAGTATGCAGACATCAAGCTACCCGACATAACCTGGGACGGCAAAACAATTCCTCTGGACAGCGCCAGTGTTGACTGCTGCCTTGCTACAGAAGTACTTGAGCACTGTCATCAACCAATGACTGTCCTCAAGGAAATCCGCCGCGTCCTTAAGCCAGACGGTGTATTCTTTTTCACCTCCCCTTTCATATGGCCACTACATGACACACCGCACGATCATTACCGATACACCCCATTCTCCTTGAAACTTCTTTTGAATGAAGCTGGTTTTGAAGATGTGCAAATCAATGCCATGGGAGGATGGGATGCTTCATTAGCGCAGATGATAGGACTGTGGCTAAAACGAGCCCCTATGACAGACGACATCCGGCAACAGATGAGCCAAAAACTTTTCCCTTTTTTTAAGCAACTTGTCGAACTCGACAACCACGCTTCGCAGCAACAACATGCTGACAATACCATTTCTCCAGGTTGGTCCGGAATAGCATACACCCCCCTCAAAACCGTCACTAATTCAACAGATATTATATCCGAACCGAGTCATCAAAAAATTTGCATCGTCAGGCATGAACATTTTGCATACTCCCAAACCTTCATCGAAGATCATATAGCATACATTTCTCAAAACACATCTGTGATTCATGGCGAATCATTTCCAATGTTCGACCAGAACAAAAAATGCATTCTCAGTCAAAAATACATTAAACCGACAACTGACTATCAATATAATGTCTCGAAGAAAATATACACAGATGCATTCCAATATTATTTAAATGACAATAAATTTGACGTTATTCTTTCCGAATTTGGCACAGTCGCAGCTAAAATTTACAAAGCCTGTGAAAAATCAGGAATTCCTTATGTTGTACATTTTCATGGGTATGACGCCACCGCTACACCAACGTTACAAGCTTATAAACATGAATATAGCGACATCTTTAAAAGTGCTGCCGCACTTATTGTCGTCTCCAAGGCTATGCGCGACAAACTAATATCGATAGGAGCGCCAATAAACAAAGTATTTCTCAATCCTTACGGGGTAGACGTTCAGAGAGATGATTTGGCGTCACCAGAAAGTTCAAAACCGATCTTTCTTGCCGTAGGAAGATTTGTAGAGAAAAAAGCCCCCCACATCACCATTCAAGCCTTTGAGAAAACAGCAAAATCAATCCCTAATTCCCGACTTGTCATGGTTGGCGACGGCCCACTTCTCAAGGCATGTCAAGAACTGGCCAAAAAACTAAACATACAAAATCAAGTTCAATTTGCTGGCGTCCAAACGCGGCGATCAGTCGCTAAATTACTACGTCTCAGCAGAGCTTTTTTACAGCACTCCGTAACTGCGGCCAACGGAGATACCGAAGGCCTGCCCTTGGCAATTCTCGAAGCCGGGGCGGCAGGATTACCTGTCATCAGTACGCGACACGCAGGCATACCCGATGCAGTCATTGAAGGCGAGAACGGCCTCCTCGTTGACGAGGGGGACGTGCAAAAAATGTCTGAAGCCATATTCCGACTGGCAATTAACCCCAATCTGGCCGGGTGGATGGGAAAAAACTACCACCGACGAGTTGTCGAGCACTTTTCAAGAGAAACATCCATTCAAGGCTTACGAACCATTCTGCGAAGCGCAGCAGACAGCAGGCACAACCCAACCTCAACACCGAACCACATCAGAAGCGACGTATCTGAACCTCCAACTACAAGACATTTTGCAGAATCATCGAACAATCTTCGTTACTGTCCAATATGCCAACAAACTTCTCAAGCATTTGTCGACTTCGGCAGACCTGTACGAAAAAACGCCATGTGCCCACAATGCGGATCACTGGAACGGCACCGTTTTATCTGGAAATACTTACAAGAAAAGACAAATTTATTTCAACAACCAGACACACAAACCCTTCATTTTGCACCAGAACCATGTCTTGAAATTAACTTTAGACGTCTGTTTGCAAATCAATATATAACTGCCGATCTTTATGACAAAAAAGCAGATATCCAAGCAGACATAACAGACATAAATTTTTCAAGTGAAAGTTTTTCTTTTATTTATTGCAGCCATGTACTTGAACATGTGCCAAATGACCGCAAAGCAATGCAGGAAATATATCGCATTTTAAAATTAAACGGACTAGCTGTTATTATGGTTCCAATTAAAGGAGAAATAACAGATGAAGATTTTTCAATTACCAATCCATCTGAGCGCCAAAAAAGATACGGACAAGAAGATCATGTCAGATATTACGGAATGGACATAGTCGACAGATTACGAGAAGCCGGTTTCAAGGTGGAGCATATTGAACCTCAGGACGTTTTCGCACACAAGGACATAGCGCATATGAGCCTCGGTGGAGAAAAACTTCTCTTATGTCGCAAATAATCAGCTCCGAATCCGGAACCACTTGCAAAACACTACAAATCAAACAAGCTTACTAAAATTTTCTTTGAAATTTACTTACAACAATTTTTTCCATTTGCATTTGTGCAAAAATGGCCAAATCATACTAAAAAACATATCAATAAATATTTTTATATAGGAAAAAAATAATGACTTCCTCAGACAACAAAGCTGACTCATATATTAATTTGGCCAAATATTATAAATCCATAGGCAATATAAAAAAATACGAACAGTATTCCGAACCAGCGCTCAAATCTGGCAAACAATTACCAGAAACTCATTCATTCACTCAAGACAGATCGGACCACAACTCAAACAACAACCTTCCTCATATTGAAGAAATTATTAAATTATATAACAATAAACAATATAAAATCCTCCTTAAACTCGCTTCAAGCAACCCAGCACACGAACTCCTCTCCTACATTGCGCCAAGCATCTATTTTGCCACCGAAAATCCCGAACAAGCAGAGCATTCCGCCACTCATATCAACGAAGAGGAAGAACGACTGATCAGGACAAAAACTGCACGCATCTGGCACAAGCTAAACAAACCATTGGATGGCGAACCACGGGTTCACCTCCTCATCCTTACTTACAACCGGGAAAAGTTTGTCAGCCAAGCTCTAACGCAACTCGCTCAAACAGAATACAAAAACTTCGCCGTATACATTGCTGACAATGGATCATCAGACGCAACGTGGGATGTGGCGACACAGGCAGTCGCTCACTTTCCTGACCATGTGCACGTCAGCATGGAACGCCTTCCCACAAACATCGGGAGACCCGCTGGACATAACTGGCTTCTTACAAAATATGACCACTCCTTAGCGGACTATATCGCAATTGGAGATGACGACTTGACCGAGGTGCCATCTGACTGGCTGACCAAGATGGTCCAAACCGCCAAAGCCTTCCCGAACTCTGCCGCAGTGGGAGGCAAGGCTCTTTATAGCCACAGACCAAACACTATACACGGATGCGCGCATAATATCATTGAGTTCTCATCTCGCCTCTCTGTAAGCAATGCATCAGATTTGATTGACTTTGGCCAATTCGATTACGTTGACAAGGTCGATCACGTAACCGGATGTTTACACATCTATGACCGCAAAATCTTATTTGATGAAGTTGGCTTATTCGACATTAGCCTTTCACCATGCCAATATGTAGATGTTGAACATCATTTGCGCGCCAGACTGAAAGGTTATGACATCATTTACAACGGGCTAATTTCATTTCGTCACATGAAAGCTATGGGTAAAGAATCTCAAATAAATAGAACTATGGCCGGAAATGCGATTGGCAACACAATCAAGGTACTATATAAACACGACAAATCACTCGTTCTCGACACGCTTACGCGTCTATCAGAACAACGGATTGCATGGCTCCACTCATAAAAACAGTCGAATTCACATATCAAACAACTCATGAACAGCAAAATTAGCATAGTAATTCCGACCTGGAACAACTCTAATCTTTTAAGACAATGCATTAAATCAATATTGAGCAATACCGTTAATAATAAATTCGAGATAATTGTTGTTGATAATGGATCAACAGACAACACCAAAAACAAAATCTCTGAATTTCAATCATTACATGAAATTCATTATATTTTCAGTAAAAAAAATCTTGGATTTGCCAAAGCATGCAATCTAGGTGCCTTACAAGCCAACAATAAATTCATATTTTTTTTGAATAACGACACTGAAGTTCTTCAAGGTTGGGATATTGAACTACTCAAGTGTTTGCGCGCAGACGATCGTATTGGAATAGCAGGAGGAAAGCTTATATACCCGGACAAAACAATACAACATGCTGGTATAGCTTTTGATCAGCAAACTGTATTCCATGTTTACAGACACTTTCACCCTATTCACCCAGGCGTAAACAAAAAAAGGGAATTTCAAGCTGTCACTGGAGCCTGCTTTCTGATCAGGAAAGAATTGTTTTTATCAGCGGGAATGTTTGATGAATCTTTTATCAACGGGTTTGAAGATCTTGATTTGTGCTTTCGGATAAGAAAGAATGGTTACAAAGTTTTTTATACCCCTGGATCCAACGTCATACATCACGAAAGCAAAACACCAGGAAGACACCTCCATCATCATGAAAATGCCGAATTGTTCAGCAAAAGGTGGAGACATGATGTCGTCAACGACATAAATCTCATTTACGCAAAAGACGGATTGTACCCCCTGGAGCCGGGAGAAAACATCCCGCAAGGGAATTGGCTCAAAGACACCAATCCAAACCCACTATGGAGCATGGCGCAATCCTTCCGCAAATCTGGCAAGACACGTGAATCCATTATAGCATTTAATGAAGCGTTACGGTTCAATCCATATGACTTACGCAAATTAAAGATTATTGAAGAAATTGGAGACTTACATCTTGATCAAAACAATTTACAAGCAGCAAAAAACTGCTTTTTAGCAATAACATCAGCCATACCTGTTCCAAGGCTTAGCAGTAAAATAAATAAAATAAACGAACTTCTCTCTAAAAATGTCGTTAATTAAATGCAATCCGCAGACCATTTTCTACATACACTGAGCAAAACTTCATCATAAGATTCCTGGGCCCATCGCTGAATGGCCATGAATTTCCTCAGCACTTCCTTGGAAGCCGCCTCCCGCCGCAATCCGTCGAGGGTATTGCGGCAATTGGCAAGCAGGGAGGCATCCCCCAACCTGCTGGCTACCCTGGCCAAATCCGTGACAACCTTTTCCGTCGAAAAGAAAGACTGCTGGAGCTGAAGCACATCCAGCGCGGCGCTCCACAATCTCTGTTTGAAAAAAAGCTCGACCAGACGCTCGTA
The DNA here is from genome assembly GCF_000428825.1 of Desulfomicrobium escambiense DSM 10707. Taxonomy (NCBI): domain Bacteria; kingdom Pseudomonadati; phylum Thermodesulfobacteriota; class Desulfovibrionia; order Desulfovibrionales; family Desulfomicrobiaceae; genus Desulfomicrobium; species Desulfomicrobium escambiense. Next base: position 13,270 of record NZ_AUAR01000003.1, read on the forward strand.
ACCTTCTTCCCATAACGGCTCAGCCTGTATTTCCCCCCACAGGCGCTCCATACCGAATCCTTTCGTTTCGGCTTCGGAGCGAACCCGAACAATGTTGGCCGTAAGTGTCGGGGTGAGTCTGAGTTCGTAGCCGTCCGCATGGGCGAAGCGGTGCATGTCCGGATGGAATGCACCTTGGCAGCGACGGGCCAGGACGTGCGCATTATGGCTTTCGGCATCGAAGCGACCCGGAGTCTGGCTGGTCAGATGGTAAATTCGGCTTTCGGACACGCAGCGGAGCTTCAGGCCCAACGCACGAATTTGCCAGCACAAATCCAAATCCTCATATCCGTTTCGGTACTCTTCCCAGAACCTTCCGGCTCTCCCGAAAACTTCCGCGGGGATCATGAGAGCCGCACCGGTGATGGCCTGCAGTTCCCGACGCACGGAGACCACCGGGTGCGTCGCGGGCAGGCAGTGATAGAGATGCGTGACGTGGTTGGTAGGGGTCAACGTCACGCCCAGATGCTGGATGCGGTCCCGGTCGGGATACAGAAGCAGCGGACCTGCCGCTCCGCAACTGGGCCAGGCATCGAAAGCGTCCAGAAGGGGCGCAAGCCAATCAGGAGTCACCAGGGTGTCGTTGTTGAGAAAAAACAGGAACTCGGCGTCGGCCCGATCCGCACCCAAATTGCAGCCGGGCCCGAAGTTGATGTTCTCCTCCAGGCGCACATGCTCGAACCGCGCACCGAACAATTCCCTTCCCAACGGCCCACACGCCTGCGCAGTCGCGTCCGTCGAACCGTTGTCGACCACAATGACCTGAACGTCCTCGCGCGGCGTGTGCTCGCACAGGCTGCGCAGGCATCCCGCCGTGAGGGCCCATTGATTGAAGACCGGTATGATGACCGCAACCGTGTAGCGTGGCATGCCTCCCCCTTCTATCCCAATTCCCGGAAATCCCGGGCCATCCGGTCCATGACCGATCGGTAATCGTTCCCAAGACGCTGCGTCAGGTACTCATTTTCCGCGGCCGCCGCCTTGCCCAGGAACCCGGCCACTTCGCGGGCCGTGGAATGGTACCTGTGCCGGATCACCACTTGGTGGTCCACCACGCAGGAAAAACCGAACTCTTCCGTCCGGCTCGAAAACCATACGTCCACGCCATAGCCGTAAGGGTTGCCTTCATGGTCGAGCCCCCCGGCCCTGCGCCAGAACTCAAGGCTGACCAGGGGCGCGATTCCGTCCACATAGCGCGTCTGGCGGAACTGGCCGCCGCGCAGTTCGACCATCTGCGGGTGGTAAGGGTTGCTCGTCACGGCCGGAGAATAGACTCCGACCGGACCGAGCAACCGCTCCGCCCTGGCCAGACGTTCGCGCACCCTCCCGATGACCGGAGGTCTGGTCATGAACTCCAGGTCATTGTTCAGAAACCAGACATGCGTCGCACCTCTCGCCGCGAGAGTTTCAACGGCTGACTCGAACGCCCCGGCCCAATAGAGGTTGCGATCGGAGCGAATCCAGGATTGATGGTACGGCTGCGCGGCACTGTTGTCGAAAACCAGAATCCTGTCCCGCTCCCCGGGATCGCTTGCGAGCAACTGGCGATGCAGGCGCATGGTCAGTTCCACCGCCCCGTAGTGCAATATGACGGTAAAGAGGTTCATGCGGGCGTCCCGAACATGACCTGCATGTGTTTGCAGATGCTCGCCACGCGATGGGCGTAGGAGTGTTCCCCCTCGATCCGCCTCCTGGCACTGGCGACAATACGCATCCTGGCGGCCGGATTACCGAGGTAATGCCGCACGAGATCGCCGATTTCCTCGGGCGAATCATAGCAGACGACCTCCGTCCCCTCCTCGAAGGCCGCCGACATCTGGTCACGCCTGTCGGTCAGCAGAAAGCCGCCGCTGGCCGGCACGTCAAACACGCGCTGATTGAAGGCGCCCTTCATCTGCATGCTGGTCGTGTTGAAATTGATTCGGGTCTGCCGATAGAAAACTGGCAGGTCGGCATAGTAGTTCAATGGTCCGCCATGCGTCCACGTCCCGGGTCCGAGCAGTTCCGGCCACCGGGCGTCCCCCGCCACAACGGGGGCAAAGGGGAGCAGTTCGCGCACGCAGCGGGTCCGGTAGTGCTGGGTGGAACGCCAGTACAGGTACGCATCCAGAGCCGTCGCCTCTTCGCCATCCAGGGCAAGCCGGCGCTCCCATGCTTCCGGCCATTCCTGCCGCAGATACTCCCCGACATCCCTCAGTTCGCTGGCGGCAAAGCCCACGGATAGCGAATCCCAGAAAACCCGCTCGTCCTCAGGGCTTCCGGACGCATTCCAACTCCTCTCCGCGGCGGCCTGCATGGAGTTGCCCACGAATGCCACGTCGCGCTCATGCCGCGCCTGCGGCAGGAATTCGATGCGGGACAGATCCGCGCCCAAAGGCAGGTGGAATACGCGTCCTCCGGCCATGGCCTCAAGCCCGGACACGGCGTCGGCATCCCATACCGCGTAGGCCAGATACGGGTTCTCCAGGTTATCGTACGCAGGCAGAAAAAGCTCGGGCCGATCCACGAACCAGCTGAGCAGCGGCATCTGAATGTGCCGGCAGATGCCGCTGACAAGCCCCTCCCGGTCCAGGCCCGAATGGTTGATGGTCAGCAGGAAATCCGGTCGCAGCGCGTTTATGGCCGTCAGGAAGCGCGTTTCCAGTTCGGCGGCCGACGAGACATCGCCCAGAAAAAGGCCGGCGTGTTCGATGCCGATGACGCGGCAGCCTGCAGCCAGTTCGGCCAGGAGGTGCTGCCGCGCGGACAGCAGCAAAATCCTGGGCAGCCTACGCAGTCCATGATTCATGGCCGATCAGCCCTCAGCGTACGTTGCGTTCCCAGCACCGTCAGGATTTCCGCCGCTTGCGCACTGGTATTGTACGCCGCGACGCTCACGTCGCCGTTCTGCGTCACGGAGAGCGCAGCATCGTCGAAAAGGATCGTCGCCAACGCCCTCTCCAGCCCCAAGGCCGCGCCCAGCACATCCCCGTCCGCCGCCCACCAGCCGTTGCCGCCCCAAGGCACATCCCTGAGCGCATAGCCCTGCGGCGCAAAGCTTACGCCTGCCACCTGCCGCATGTAGTCCCACCCACCGAAGCCGGTGAAACCTGCGCACAGGCAGCCGCAAGCCATAGCCTCCAGCGGGGGCAGGGCGAAGCCTTCGGGGAAACCCGTGGCGAGAAAAACGTGACAGAAACGCAAGGCCTCGGCCACGCCGCGACGGTCCAAGCCGTGAATGGGCATCCACTCCACGGCGGCGTCCGGGTTTCTCTCCTCGAAAATACGCCGGACCTGATCCGCCAGGGCCTTGTTCTTGCGCGGCATGAAACCGACACGCACCGGCCCTTCGGGCTTGGACGCCCCTGGATGGAACACCGCCGTATCGATGATCGGCCGAATGATGCCCGGCCGTCTGCCCAGCACCTGCTCCAGATGCCAGGCCACGGGGTCGGACACGGCCACGAACTCGACCGGCAGGTCGCGCCAGCGCACGCCGGCGTCCAGCCCATGGAAAAGATAGGCCCAGTTCTGGCAGTAGACCACGGTCCGGCAGCGTGCGCGGAATCCGAAAACCAGGGCGTTGGGCCAGCCTTCTGGCACCAGAAAGACATCCGCCGGGATCATGTGGGCCTGTCCTGCACGCATCCACGGGAGGTCAACGAAATCAGGCCCCTCGGGCGCAGCCTCCCAATACAGAACGCCGCCGAGGCGCCCCATGGCCAGCAACTGCCGGGCGATCTGCAGGAGCACCATGCACCCGCCGGACATGGTCTTGAGGGGTGGATAGAAGATCCACACCCTCATGGCACATACCTCGTAACGACGAGAGACCACGGCACACGGCGAAGGAAAAATGACGTCATACCCACGATTCAGCAAAAAAAAGGCCACGCAACAGCATGGCCTCAAAATCCCCCCTACACGGGTCAAGGGGCGAGCCCCTTGCGGGGCGCGGGGCAGAGCCCCGCTCTTCCCCCTCTCCCCTACGCCTTCCCGGTATCCTTGGCCCGAATCTCGGCGCGTTTGATCTTGCCGCTGATGGTCTTGGGCAGTTCCTTCACGTATTCGACGATGCGCGGGTACTTGTAGGGCGCGGTCACTTTCTTGACGTGGTTCTGGAGTTCCTTGGTCAGGGCGTCGGACGGCTCGTAGCCGGCGGCCAGGGTGACGGTGGCCTTGACGGCCTGGCCGCGGTCCTGGTCCGGCACGCCGGTGACGGCGGCTTCGACCACTGCCGGGTGGGTGATGAGGGCGCTTTCGACCTCGAAGGGCCCGATGCGGTAGCCCGAGCTCTTGATGAGATCGTCGATGCGTCCCAGGAACCAGAAGTAGCCGTCCTCGTCCATCCAGGCCTTGTCGCCGGTACGGTAGTAGCCGCCGTACATGACGCTTGCGGTCTTGGCCTCGTCCTGCAGGTAGCAGGAGAAGAGACCCACGGGACGCTTGGGGTCGATGCGGATGCAGATCTCGCCTTCCACACCGGGGGGGCAGGGCTCGTCGTTCTCGTCGAGCAGGCGGATGTCCCAACCCGGGCAGGGCTTGCCGATGGAGCCGGCCTTGGGCTTCATGAAGGGGAAGGTGGCGATCTGCAGGGTGGTCTCGGTCTGGCCGTAGCCTTCATAGATGGGCATGCCGAGCTTCTCGACCCAGGTGGTGAAGACGCTGTCGTTCAGGAGTTCGCCGGCCGTGGTGCAGTGGCGCAGGGCCGAGAGGTCGTAGGCCGTGAGGTCCTCGCGGACGAGGAAGCGGTAGACCGTCGGCGGCGCGCAGAAATTGGTGACCTTGTGGTCGGCGATGATTCTGAGGAGCCTGGCCGGTTCGAACTTGCCGCGGAAATCCCAGACGAAGACCACGCCGCCGGCCAGCCACTGACCGTAGAACTTCCCCCACACGGACTTGGCCCAGCCCGTGTCGGCCAGGGTCAGGTGCAGGTTGCCGGGCTCGATGTCGTGCCAGTAGGAGCCGGTCATGACGTGGCCGAAGGGGTAGTTGAAATTGTGCAGGACCATCTTGGGGTGTCCGGTGGTGCCGGAGGAGAAGAAGATGGTGGCCGGGTCCTCGCCGCAGGCCGCGTCGGCCGGGCGGGGGAAGCTCGGGGAGGCCTTGGCGACGATTTCGGAGAAGCTCTGCCAGTTCCCTTCGGCCTGCTCCAGGCCGGCCATGACCAGCGTGGTCAGGGACGGGCAGTCGGGGTGGGCGGCCTCCACGGTGGCGCGCACGGAGGTGTCGACGATGGCGCCCTTGATGGAGGCGAAATTGACGCGGTAGGTGATGTCCTTGGCCGTCAGCAGGGCCGGGGACGGAACGCCCAGGGCGCCGAGCTTGTGCAGGGCGAGCATGACGGTCCAGAACTCCACGCGGCGGTGCAGGATGATCATGACCTTGTCGCCGCGGCCGATGCCCAGGCTTTTCAGGGCGCCCGCCAGCCGGGAGGACTGCTCAGAAAAATAGCCGAAGGTGTATTCGCGGCGCACGTCGGCGTCGTCGACGTGGACCATGGCCAGACGGTCCGGGTCCTGGGCGGCCGCGGCATCGACCATGTCGAAGGCGAAATTGTATTTTGCGGGGATGTCCAGGGCGAAGGAAGCCTGGAACTCTTCATAGGACGTGGGGCGCAGTTTGGTGTGCATATGTGCTCCGGTGGTATTGGATTCAGGAGTTCGGGACGATGCGGCTCAGGGGACAGGCAAGGGCCTGCCCCCTAGATAATCACGTCCAGAAACTCGGCCGGCTGGCCGTCCAGACCACGCAGGGCATGCGGGGTGCGCGAGGTGAAGTAGAGGCTGTCGCCGGGTTCCATGACATGGACGGCGTCGGCCAGGGTGATTTCGAGCTTGCCCGCCAGCACGTAGATGAATTCCTGCCCGGGATGCTCGTTGAATTTGAGGTCGGACTTTTCCTTGGGCGGGACGGTGACGATGAAGGGCTCCATCTTACGGCCGACGAAGCGGTAGGCGAGGCTCTTGTAGTCGTAGTCCTTGCGGCGCTCCACGCTCATGCCCTTGCCCTTGCGGACCAGGGAGGCGGTGTGCAGGTGCGCCTCCTTGCCGGACATGAGCACGGTCAGATCGACCTGGAAGGCCTGGGCCACGTTGAAGAGGTAGCTGACCGGAATCTCGTGCTCGCCCGATTCGTAGTTGCGGACGTCGGCGGCCGAGGCGCCGACCTGGGCGGCCACCTCCTCCACGGTCATGTCCATGGCGTCACGGAGCCCCCTCAACCGGGGCGCGATATCCTTGTAGGCGGGTTGTTGCGCGTCCATAGCCTGCTCCTTGTGTACGAGTGTGAAAACAGGGCAGAACTACGGTTTTCAGGGCCAAAAAGCAATCGCCAAGCGATAATCGAGTAACGAGAGTTCGCGCGCGATCACACTTCGACCACGGAATTCTCGCAGTTGCCGAACTCGCTGTAGCAATACGTGTCGGCGTTCCAGTCGTTCTCCCAGCGATCGTCGTCGAGCAGGTAGCGAAACTGGTAGGCCGCGCCTATGGGCAGGTCCACCTCAGCCTTGAAGGAGCCGTCCTTAAGCCGCTTCATGGGCGTGGCGTGCATGGACCAGTCATTGAATTCCCCCACCAGGAAGGCGGTCTTGGCCTCGCCGGCCGCCTGCGGCGGGATGCGGAATGTCGTCCGGCATACGTTCTTGGTCTTCAGAAACTTCTTCTCGATGCTCATCGTATCCTCCACTGTGATGCGAGGTCCCCGTGCAGGGACGCGTAGACATCCATATACTTTCGTGCCGATTGTTCCCAGGAAAAATGCGTCTGCATGGCGTTGACCTGGATCCGCCGCCAGGCGGCCCGGTCCTCCCAGACGCGCACGGCCTCCCGCACCGCCGCGAGCAGGGCCGCGGGCGAAGGGCTGTCGAAAATGAAACCGTTGGCGCCATCGGCCGGATAGGGAACGATGGTGTCGCGCAGGCCGCCGACGGCCGTGGCCACGGGCGGGGTGCCGTAGCTCAGGCTGTACATCTGGGTCAGGCCGCAGGGCTCGTAGCGCGACGGCATGAGAAAGATGTCCGAGCCGGCCTGAATGACGTGGGACAGTTCCTCGGTATAGCCGATGATGGCCGAGACCCGCGTCGGGTAGTCCTCCATGATGCTCATGAGGCGCGCCTCGTACTCGGCCTTGCCCTCGCCCAAAACCACGAGCCCCACGTTGAGCTTCATGAGCTCCGGGACGATGTCGAGGACGATGTCGATGCCCTTCTGCCCGCGGAGCCGGCCGATGAAGCCGAGCACGGGGCGATGTTCGAGCCCCGGCGAAAGACCGAGCATATCGAGCAGATAGGCCTTGCAGTCCTGTTTGCCGTCCGGATTGAGGGCCGAATAGGTGCACTCCAGGACCGGGTCGTTCTCGGGGCTCCAGATCGAATAGTCCGCACCGTTCAGGATGCCGACGAGGTCTGCGCTGCGGCGCGAGAGGATGCCCTCCAGGCCGCACCCGAACTCCGGGGTCATGATCTCGCGGGCGTAGCTGGGGCTGACCGTGGTGATCTTGTCGGCGTAGGCGATGCCGGCCTTGAGCAGGTTGAAACTGTTGTAGAACTCCACCCCCTCCATGTTCCAGGCTTCCAGAGGCAGGCCCGACTGCTCGAACAGACGGTAGGAGAAGCGACCCTGAAAGGCCTGGTTGTGGATGGACATGACCGTGCGCACCCCAGCCCAGAAGGGGTCGCTGCGGCGCCAGAAAGCGATGTACGCCGCGGCCAGGGCGGCGTGCCAGTCCTGGGCGTGGACGATGCGCGCGTGCATGTCCAGGTGCCGGATGGCGCTCAGGGCGGCGCGGCAGAAAAAGATGAAGCGCTCGCAGTTGTCGAAGTAGTCGCCCTTTTCGGTGCAGTAGTAGTTGCGGCGGTCGAAATATTCGCCGCGTTCGACGAAATAGACGGGCAGGCCGTGGTAGTCGGCCTGATAGATGTCCGCCGTGGTGTCCGGCCACGGGTAGCCCACCGGGCAGTTCTCGTGGACCAGATGCACTGGGTAGTGACCCGTGGACAAGCGGCCGTAGAAAGGCGTGATGACGGCGACGCGCACGCCCAGACGCGAGAGGGTCAGGGGCAGGATGCCCATGACGTCGGCCAGTCCTCCGGATTTGGAGAAGGGATAGATTTCCGACGTCAGGAAGACGATATCATGTGGTGGCGTGATCATGAATTGGCTGCGAGCCTCCTGGCAAAGTCGTCGACGATCCGGCGGTGGTCGAAGGCCATGTCGGGCAGCCCGTCCAGGGGGAAGAATCGCGCGTTCCCGGCGTCGTCGCCGGCCTGCGGAGCCTGGTCCCCGTCGGCCACGGCGATGAAGGCCACGCTCAGCGTATGAAAGCGCGGATCGCGGTCGGGGTCGGAATAGACGCCCAGCAAGCCGGTGAGGCGCACCGTGAGGCCGGTTTCCTCCAAGGCCTCGCGGATCGCGGCCTGCTCAGCGCTCTCGCCGTAGTCGATGAACCCGCCGGGCAGGGCCCAGCCGTGGGGCGGGTTGCGGCGTTCGATGAGCAACACCCCCTGGCCTTCGCGGTAGAGCACGATGTCCACCGTGGGGAAGGGATTTCTCGGCACGGCAGGTGCGCCGCACTGCGCGCAGGGCACTGTGAAGAGCGGCGCTACGGCCCGCCCGGGCGATTTCCGGTTCTGATCCTGTTTCATGCTGACTCATGGTTAGCACCATTTTTTCAAGACTTGAAGCGGGAAAGTTGCGTGCGCGGAATCGTAACACAATGTCGCGGAAAGGGCGCCGTGCCCGGAGAATGCGCGTACGGGGTCGTGAGGTGCGCGGCCTGAGTACGGGAGGCCAATGCAGGGGGCTCAAACAAAACCGGCCCCCGGACCTTGCGGTGCGGGAGCCGGTTTTGGCAAAAAGAGGAAGTTATGAAGGTATTAGCAAAGGGCGGGCCAAAACGGCCACAACGTCTAAAATAAAAAAATTACATTCTAATCTACTGAAATATATAGATGCGTACCTTGCGTGCCCAAAGCCCTTTCCGACAAAACAAATTCAAATTTTTTAACCAACATTTCCTCAACCCCCGTGGGCCGCCAACGACAATTCAAGAATTTTTACTCTGCAAGCACATCGAATCCGGCTTTACCGATGCTTGAAGCCGACACAGCGCCCTCGCGCAGGATGCGGACCGCATGCCCGCCGACGACTTCGGCCAGCGTCGAGGGCAGGCCCCCGGCGGGCCAGGGCGTCGCGTCCATCACCAGGGCCCCGGATGCGCGCAGGAGCTCGGGATCGAGATCCCCGGGACGGCAGGTCGGGGGACGGCCGCTCATATTGGCGCTGGAAGAGATGAGCGGAGCTCCGGCTTCGAGACACAGGCGCGCGGCCACGGGATGCGGACTCATACGCACGGCGGACCGGCCATGCCGATCACGGGCCAGGGGACTGACCGCAGCGTCGACCGGAACGACGATGGACAGGGAACCGGGCCAGAACGCATGGGCCAGTTCGAGTAACGCCCCGTTCAAGCGCAGGTAGCGCGCGGCCATGTCCCAGCCCGAAATGATGATGGGCAGCGGCTTGCCGTCAGGCCGGCCCTTGGCGGCCGTGACGCGCTCGACGGATGCGTGCAGGGTGGCCAGGCAGCCCAGCGCGTAGAATGTCTCGGTCGGGTAGACCACCAGCCCCCCGCCGAGTAGCGTACGGACTTCGCGCTCCCACATCAGGGCCACGGGAACCCCGCCGCAGCGCGCATTGACCGCAGTCCCGCACGGCTGGTAGGGGACAGGAGACACAGCGGATGGCCGCCCCCGGCAAACCTTGCCCACACGGACAAATGAAAAACTTCCGATTCAATATGTTGCGACATAATCCGATCTTGGCAGGGACTTTGCTTCATTGGGTTGAAAAAGGAAGGAGATGGCCATGAAAATCACCTCGGATCAATTGGCTGCCCTGCAGCTCCAACAAAAAAACGCGGCCCGGAACACATCCGGCGAAGGGTTCGCGCAGGCCCTGGCCCAGGAACTCCAGTCGGGCTCCGTCACGGCCGGTACGGGCGCAACGCCGACCGGTCCGATGGTACGGCTCGACCAGGCCCTGCAGGCCGCCATGCTGACCCAACCCACAGAGCAGACGATCATGGACAAGATGAGTTCCCTGCTTTCCAAATGGGAAAATTATTCCCAGATCATCGGCGCGGCGGACGGCGACCTGCGCGAGGGCTACAACCTCCTCGCGGACATTCGTCAGGACATCCGGGATGTCAAATCGGACCTGGCCCACAAACCCGGGCTGGGCCAGAACCTCGAAAGCATGGTCGAAGAACTCGACATCCTGGCCACCACGGAAGAATTCAAATTCAACCGCGGCGACTACCTGAACTGACACCCGGTTCCGAGGCCACTTCTCCCGTTTTTTGCGGCGCTTCGCCAGAGGCGCCGTTTTTCATGCGTGAGCCAGGCCGGAAATGGCGGCATGAACGCTCTGCACCTTGATCTCCCGGCGCTGCCCCTGAAACAGGAAGACGCGGCTCCAGACCCGGTCGAAACACTTCCAGGCCATCCAGACCGTGCCGACAGGCTTCTCGAGACTGCCGCCGCCGGGTCCGGCGATGCCCGAGATGGCCACGCCCACGGGCACGCGCATGAGATCGCACACACCCAGGACCATGGCCTCGACACACTCCCGGCTGACGGCGCCGTGGCGGACAAGGACCTCCTCCGGCACGGCCAGCAGACGCATCTTGATGCGGTTGTCGTAGGCCACCACGCCGCCTTCGAACCAGTCCGAACTCCCGGCCACGTCCGTCAGGGTGCTGGCCGTCAGACCGCCCGTGCAGGATTCGGCCGTGGCCATGCGGCAGCCGCGGCTCCGCAGAAAATCACCCAGGGACATGACCAACCCTTGCGTATCGGAATCCATACATCTCCTTTCCGCCCGCGGCGTCACACATTCACCGTCCAAAGGAAAACCCCGCGAGAGTTCCACGCAGTCAAAAACCCATCCGGCCGGCGCATCCCTCACGTGTATCTGCGCTTTCCAGGGCAACGCAAGTCTTGAATTCGCCACCGACAGATGACAAGAATACCCATCGCAGCGCACCTTCGCCGAAGACGTTCGCAGCAGCAGTTCCCCCACCTTCAGACAAAGCGGACACCACGTGAACATATCTCCCGCCCTGCCTTGGTCCTCCCGACTCGGATTCTGCGCAATACTGATCCTTTTCGCTCCCGCCGCCGCCCTCGTGTTCGGGATGCAGCCACCGGAGCCCTTCCCGGCCACGCCGGCGGCCATGGCCATCCTGGCCGGAGCCATCGGATTGCTGTCCGCGGCCGGGCTCACGCTGATCACGACCCACCGCCTGCCGAGCCCGCCGGCGGCGCTGTGCGACTTCCTGATCCCGGCCGTACTGGTGCTTGCGATGACTCCCCACGTCACCATCTGGCAGGCTCCGGCGGCCTGGTCCGACCTGCTCAGGCTTGGCCCCCTGTGCGCCGCGTTCTTCGCCCTGGCTCAGATTCTTCTCGTGTCCATCACCCTGGCCCGCAAGGGACGACACCCTTCCATGCTGGCTCAGGCCAGCCTCCTGGCCGTGCCCTTCGTCTTCAACTGGCTCCTGCTCCTGCAATCGCCGCACCTGCTCCAGCAACTGGCAGGCTCGCTGCCAGCAGTCAACGCACTGCCCCCCCGGGCCATGGAACTCGGCGGGCGGGTCATCGTCCTGGCCGTGTTCAACACCTTCTCGGCCGTCATCCTCAACGCCCTGTGCATCGGCGGCCTGCTGCGCGAGCCGAAGACCTTCGTCCTGCTGGCCGGCAGCGCCGCCCTGGCCGGCCTGAGCCCCCTGGCCGCCGACCTGGGCTCGTCCCAGGCGGCCGCGTCCCTGCCGCTCGGTCTGTCGGTCCTGGCCGCCATCGCCGCCGTGGCCGTGGCCCAGGCCGGGCTGTGGAGCCAGACCTTTCTCATGACCGGCCTGCTCATGGACGCCTTGAAGGGCCGGCGACCCGCCGGGTACTGGGGGGCGCACCACTTCCGGGAGGGCCTGGGCAAGGGCGCGGTCTACAGCGCCCTGTTCCTGGGGCTCTTGTTCCTGGTCCAGGCCATGGCCGACTCGTCCCTGCTGGAGGCGGCCAGACTGACCATCCCCCTGGCCACGCATCTGGCCGTGGGCGCCGCGCTCATGCCCCTGGCCAAGACCATCCTCGAGACCTTCGACGGCAGCCCGGCCTTCTTCTCCCGCCTCCTGGGCAACGCCTGCCGCCCCCATCTCTACCTGCGCGGGGCGCTGCTGGGGCTCGGCCTGCATCTCGTCCCGGTTCAGACGCTCATGCGCGAGACACCGGGCACCCGCTTCCTGCTCGGGGCGGGCATGGGGGCCGTGGCCTTTGCCGGAGCCGGCATGCTCATGGACCTGCAGGAAAAGATCCGGGGCAGACGGCAGCACCTGCAGAGCTGGCGCGTCTACCTGAACGGGACGCTGCTGGGCGGCTTCGTGGGCGGGGCCATCGCCTGGTACGTGGACCCCAGCCAATCCGCTGTGGTGCTGAACAAATTCCGCATGTACGTCACCCTGCACGTCCAGAACCCGCAGGACTACGTCATCTACCCGCTGTTCAGCAAATGGGGCGCCATGAATCTCGGCCCCCAGACCGGCAGCGCACGGCTGCTCTTCAACGAGTCCGTGTCGGGCGTCATCAACTGGTCCCTGGCCGCCCCGCTCTTCAGCGTCAATTTCTTCTTCCTGACGGCCCTCTTCGCCCGCAGCTGGGCGCCGGTGCGCCTCATGGCCAGCCGCCAGGGCGTCGTCGCCATCGCCGAACAAACCGTGCGCGTGCTGCGCTGGGGCCTGTGGATGGCGCCGGTCATCTACTCCCTGCTGCGCATCTCGCCCGACCCCACCTGGTACAACCAGGACGGAGCCTTCCGCACCCTGGCCGCCATCTGGCAGAGCATCGTCCTCACGCCCGAGGCCTTCCGGGGCTGGAGCATCGAGACGTTCCTGCACCTCCTGGCCTACGACTGGGTACGCATCCTCATCTGGTTCGACCACATGGGCCTGCGCGTGGCCACGCTCGTCAACCTGTCCTTTGTCGGCGGCGACGCCCTGGACGAACTGCTGGCCCGTTTCCAGGGACACGCCGGCCGCACGCGCTGCATCCCCGAGGCCCTGCGCCGCTTCGCCACCTGGGCCCCGCTGCTCATCCCCTTCTTCCTGCCCATGGGCGCGGACTGGGCCCATGTCTGGGACGGCGCCGAAGCCATCCAGAAAACGGGCCAGGGCCAGGCCTCGCCCCTGGCCGCGCTCATCGCCGTCTTCGCCGTCACCGCTTTCGCGGTCAGCATCGTCAGGGTACGCCACCGCAAGCAGCCGACCGGCGACATGTGCGTTGCCTGCGGCCTGCAACGGCCAGGCTTCCGACCTGCGGACGAGATCACCCTGTGCAACGGCGTGTACACGGCGGTCTTCACCCAGGACGGCCGGGGGTACAGCCGCGTCTTCAGCTCCGTCAGGCACGGCGCGGAGTACGATCTGACCAACCGCCCCACGTCCCGCGCCCACAACGCCGGCAAATTCCTCTACCTGCAGGAGGAAGGCCGGGAGCCGTGGACCCTTGGCTTCCGCCCCATCACGCGCGACGACGCCCAGACCACCGTCGAGCGCACCTCGCCCCTCTCGGTCAGCCTGAGCTGCAGGTGCCAGGACATCGAGGCCGAAGCCGACGTGAACGTCCCGGCGGACCTGAACGCCGAGATCTGGAGCATCCGCCTGACGAACACGGGGACGGAGGTCCGGCGGATCGATCTGGTTTCCTACCGGGAAATCTGCCTCAACGACCCCAACCCACAGCTGCGCCACCCCTTCTACAACAGGCAGCACATCGCGACCTGGTTCGTGCCGGGGCTTGGGGCCGTCTTCGCCCGCAACCGGATGATCAAGACCTCCGGTTCCTCCTCCGGCGGCCCGCGGCCTTCGCCCGAAGTCTACTTCCATGCGGCGCAGGTCACCGATTCCCGGGTTTCGCTGCGCGGCTACCAGGACAGCCGCATGGCATTTGTCGGCGACAGGACCCTGCGCGACCCCGACGGATTGAACCGTCCGCCGCTGCAGGCCGACGACACGGGCCTGCACTACACCTTCGACCCCATCGCGAGCCTTTTCCTGCGCTTCGAACTCGAACCCGGCGAAACGGTCGAGGCGGTATTCGTGGACGGGTACGCCGCGTCGGCGGAGGAAGGGGAACAGATGCTGCGCCGAATCCTGAACCCGGCCGGCGAAGCCCGGCCCCATCCGCTCAAGCCCGACTGCAAACCCCGGGCAATCCGGGAGCCCTCGGTCGAGGAGATGCTCCACCCCGCGCCGGAGAGCGCCTACAGCTTCTCGGAGGACGGAGAGGAGCTTCATTTGGGATGGAAGACCCCGCGCCGCTGGGCCCACCTCATGGTCAACGAACTGGGGTACGGGACGCTGGTGACCAACGACGGAGCGTTCACCTCCTTCATGGGCAACTCGCAGCAGAACGCCCTGACCCCATTCGCCCCGGACTCCATGACCACCCAGGACCCCGGACAGGTCCTTTTCCTGCGCGACACGGCCACGGGCGACATCACCTCGCCGACATACATCCCCTTCCGGGAGAGGAGGGCTGAACTGAACGTGACCTTCGGCCTGGGATACTGCGTCTTCCGCAAGTCCATGGGCCCCGTCACAACGGAACTGACGTCCTTCGTGCTCCACGACCAGCCCATGGAGGCCCGACTCCTGCGCATCGTCAACTCCGGACAGAGCGCGGTGACCTACGACGTGACCTTCTTCGCGCAGATCATCCTGGCCGACGTGGCCATCGACTCCCTCGGCCAGATCGTCACAGAGGAGGACCGCGAGGGCGGCGTCATCTTCTTCAGCCGCCCGGAGAACAGATTCCAGCGCGGTTGGGCCTTCGTGTCGTCAAGCCTGCCGTGCACGGCCATGGAGACCAGTCTGAACCGGTTCATGGGCGCGGGACGGACCATTTTCGCGCCATGGATGGTCGAAACGGGCGAGCCCGACCTGGAGCAGGATGACGACGGGTACCGCGTGGCCGCGATTTCCGGCCGTCTGACCGTCCCGGCAGGCGGGGAAGCGCACATGCACGTGCTCATCGGCCAGGCCCCTGAACAGGGGGATTGCCGCCGGATGATGGCGTCCATGCGCCGCGGCGACGACGTGCTGGCCGCGCTGCGGCGGACGAAAGCCATGTGGCGGGAAACGCTCGGGACGATCAGGGTCGAAACGAGCAGCCCGGCCTTCGACCGGCTGGTCAACACCTGGCTCCCCTACCAGGCCCTCACGGCCCGCCTCTGGGGGCGACTGGGCCCGCATCAGCGCAGTGGCGCCTACGGCTTCCGGGACCAGTTGCAGGACGTCCTGCCCCTGACCATGCTGCGCCCCCGCCTGGCCCGGGCCCAGATTCTGCTGCACGCGCGCCAGCAGTTCCTGCGCGGCGACGTGCTGCAGTGGTGGCACCAGACCTGGGACGGCCGCACGGGCCTGGGCATCCGCAACCGGGCCTCGGACCCGCACTTGTGGTTGGCCTACATGACGTGCCGCTACGTGGAGGTCACGGGCGACCGCGCCATCCTGTCCGAACCGATCCCGTTCATCGAAGGCCCGTCCATCCCGCGCGGCCAGGAGGGCATCGCCTTTGTGCCGCGCCCGTCACGTGATCAGGGCACCCTGCTCGACCACTGCGTGCGCGGCATCGACCTGACCCTCTCGCACCTGGGCGCCAACGGCCTGCCCCTCATGGGCGCCCACGACTGGAACGACGGCCTCTCGGCCGTGGGCCCCCACGGCAAGGGCACGAGCGTCTGGCTCGGCTTTTTTCTGCACGACGTGCTGCGGACCATCACCCCGCTGGTGGAGGAGCGCTACGGCAAAGCCAAGTCCGAAGGGTATCGCTTCCAGGCCGCCAGATTGCGCGAGGCCCTGGACAGGATGTGGCAAGACGACCACTTCGTGCGGGCCGTTTCCGATTCCGGCGAGGTCCTGGACTACGCCGACGCCCTGTGCTCCTCCTGGCCCCTGCTGTCAGGGGCCACGGACCCGATCAAGGGCGAGGCGGCCCTGCGCTCGGGCCTGAAACATCTGGAGAAGGAGAACATGGTGCTACTTCTGACCCCGTTCTTCGATGAAGACTCCAAGCCCTACCCCGGCCGCATCGCCGACTACCCTCCGGGGGTGCGCGAAAACGGCGCCCAGTATTCCCACGGCGCATCCTGGCTGGTGGACGCTCTGACCATCCTGGCTCGGCGGGCGTCGGAGGCAGGGGACGCACAGGCGGCAGCCCGCTGGCGCCGCGACGCCCTGCGGGTCTGGCTGAAGATATCGCCCCTGGCCCATGCCCGTGCTGAGGAGCTGCAGACCTACGGCCTGCCGCCCCACCAGCAGCCGGCCGACATCTTCCACGGCCCGGGCTTCGAGGGCCGCGGCGGGTGGAGCTGGTACACGGGCGCAGCCGCGCGGATGCTGTGGGCCGCTTATGGGCTCCTGGGCATCGGTACGCAGGACGGCAAGCCGCATCTGGACGCCACGATGCTCGAAGCCGACGGCGTCTTGGACGTGCGCAGGGTGTGGATGAACGGCAAGGAAGTCTTTACCGGAGGAAAGAAGCATGGCTGAGACCGGCACCGTCCCGAACACAGTGCGCCCAGGCCGCTACCGCCACTTCAAGGGCGGCGAGTACGAGGTCCTGGGCGTGGCCCGGCACAGCGAGGGCCTCGAAGACATGGTCGTCTACCGCCCCCTCTACAACGACACGGGCCTGTGGGTCAGGCCCGTGTCCATGTTCCTGGAAAACGCAGAGCGCGAAGGGCGGCTGGTGCCGCGCTTCGCGCTCATCACTGAAGACTGACCTGATCACCGATCACCTTCCGGGCCGCCCATGACCCGAAATTCTCCCCCGCCCCCCTGAACGGGGTGCAGGGGACGAGTCCCCTGCACCCCGGAGGCATCTTCATCCTCTAATCCTTCTTCCGCACCAACCTCGGCTTGCTCCCGTCCTGGGGCCCGATGACGCCGTCCATTTCCATCTGTTCGATGAAGCGGGCGGCGCGGTTGAAGCCGATGCGCAGGCGGCGCTGGATCATGGAGATGGAGGCGCGGCCCTGTTCGGTGACGAACTCGATGGCCTCGGAGTACTTCGGGTCGTCGAGGACGTCGCTGGCCCCGCCGCTGCCTTCGCCGCCGTTCTCCCCGCCCGTGTTCCAGTCGGCGAAATCCAGCTCGAAGCGCTGGGGGCGCTGCTTTTCCCAGTACTTCACGACGCGGGCGATCTCGTCGTCGCCGACGAAGGCGCCGTGCACGCGCTGGATGTTGCCGCCGCTCTGCTTGAAGAGCATGTCGCCGTGGCCCAGGAGGTATTCGGCCCCGACCCCGTCGAGGATGGTGCGGGAGTCGTGCTTGGAGCTGACCTGGAAGGCGATGCGCGACGGGAAGTTGGCCTTGATGATACCCGTGACGACGTCGACGGAGGGGCGCTGGGTGGCCAGGATGAGATGGATGCCCGAGGCGCGGGCCAACTGGGCCAGGCGCACGATGCTGCCCTCGACTTCCTTGGCCGCGGTCATCATCATGTCGGCCAGTTCGTCGACGACGATGACGAGGTAGGGGAAGGGCTTGAGGTCCCGCATGTCTTCGGGGATGTCGTCGCCCATCTCGGAGAGCTTCTGGTTGTAGGTCGTGATGTGGCGCACGCCGGTGCGGGCCATGGCCTCGTAGCGCTGCTCCATCTCGTACACGGCCCACTCCAGGGCGTTCTTGGCCAGGTGCATGTCCGTGACCACGGGGTGCACGAGGTGCGGCAGGGAGCTGTACACGGCCAGCTCGATGCGCTTGGGGTCAACGAGCAGGAGTTTCACGTGTTCGGGGTCGTTGCGGTAGACGAGGCTCAGAAGCAGGCAGTTCAGGCACACGGACTTGCCCGCACCCGTGGCGCCGGCCACGAGCAGATGCGGCATCCTGGCCAGGTCGGCGATGCGGGGGACGCCCTGGATGTCCTTGCCCAGGGCCAGGGGCAGCTGGGCCTTGGCCTCGGAGAAGGACGGGTCCTCGATGATCTCACGCAGGTAGACGGTCAGGCGCTGCTCGTTCGGGATCTCGATGCCAACGGTGTCGCGGCCGGGCAGAGGCGCGACGATGCGCACGGCGCGGGCCTTGAGGGCCAGGGACAGGTCGTCGCCCATGCCGGCGATGCGGCTGACCTTGATGCCCGGCGCGGGCTTGTATTCGAACATGGTGATGACGGGCCCGGGCTGCACGCCCTGGACTTCGCCCTGGATGCCGAAGTCCGCGAAGCAGGCGGTCAGAGCCTGGGACTGCCGGTCGAGGACGGAAGCGGAGACGGTGATGCGCGAGGCGGGGACCTGGGCCAGAAGATCGATGGGCGGCAGGCTTGCGCCGGATACTGCGGTCCGCGGGGCGGGCGCCGGCTTCGGGGCCTTCTGCGGCGCGGGCGCAGGGGGGGCCATGGGCGCCGGCGAGTCCTTCTGCGGCTTGTCCTCGACCAGGCGGACCTTCGGGGCTCTCGGCTTCGGCCGCTCTTCCTGGCGCACCGCCGGGGCGGCGGTTCCCGACTCCGCGGGCTTGAGCCATGCCCCGACCCTGGACGCGAAGCCCCGGACCACCGCGATCCAGGCCGCAGCCTTGTCCACGGCGACGCGGTACGGCATGCCGACGAGCAGCCGCAGGCCGATCATGGTCAGGCAGGCCGCCACCAGGACAAAGCCGTAGTCGCCGAAGACCCGTTGCAGCAGGGCGTAGAGTGAGCGCCCGACGAAGCCTCCGCCGGCCATGCCCGTGCCGGGCAGTCCCATCCGCAGGACCGCGAAGTGTATCCAGACCGGCAGCAGCACACCAAGCAGGATGCCACCGGTCCAGCGCAGCCAGGACGGCCGGAAACGGGGGAAGAAGAGCATGCCGGCGGCCAGGGCAAAAAAGACCGGCCACAGCCAGGCGGCCGCGCCGCAGAGGTCCACCAGCCCGCCGGCGACGTACGCCCCCAGGGTGCCGACCAGGTTGCGCGTCGTGTGTCCGGCCATGGCCTGATGGTTGAAACTCGCGTCTTCGGGCGAGAAGGAGTACAGGGCCAGCGTGGCCAGCGCCAGGGAGCAGGCGAAGACCAGGGCGCAGATTTCCCGCAGGAGTTTGTTGCCGTCAGTTGTCATGCGAATTTTTCCATACAGGGGGGCGTCGAAAAACAAAAGGCCACAGAGCGCTCTCCATGGCCTTTGGTCCGTTGGTGCTCCGGGAGGTTATTCGCGGCCGAGGTATTCGCCCGTTTCCGTGTTGACCTTGATCTTGGTGCCGATCTCGACGAAGAGCGGCACGTTGACCACCAGGCCCGTTTCGAGCGTCGCCGGCTTGGACGCGCCGGTGACCGTGTCGCCCTTGATGCCGGGGTCGGTTATGGTCACTTCCAGGACGACCGAACCGGACAGTTCGATATCCAGGGGGCGCCCTTCGTACAGCATGACCTTGTAGGCCTGGGCTTCCTTGAGGAAGCCGCCCTTGCCGCCGATGATGCTGTTCGGGATGGAAATCTGCTCGTAGGTGGTCATGTCCATGAAGGCGTAGCCGTCGCCCTCGTTGTAGAGATACTGCATCTCGCGGACTTCCAGGTCGGGCCTGGGAAACTTGATGCCGGAGCGGAAATTCTGCTCGACCACGGCTCCGGTGATCAGGTTGCGGTACTTGGTGCGCATGAACGCCCCGCCCTTGCCCGGCTTGTAGTGATTGCACTCCAGAATCTCGCAGGGAGCACCGTCAATCTCTATCTTTCTGCCTTTCTTGAAATCGCTTGTCGCTAACATGCTTGCCTTGGTTCCTCCATTGATGTGTCCCTTGCCGGTCAGGCTTCAGGGCTGCCCAGACGCTGCCAGAGCGCCTGGACTGCGAGCGCATAGCTCATAATGCCGAAACCGGCAATAGCCCCGATGCAGTGCCTGGCGATGAGGCTCTGGTGGCGGATGGCCGAGGCGCGGGCGTGCACGTTGCTCAGATGCACCTCCACGCAAGGAATCCTGATCCAGGCCAGACAGTCGGCCAGGGCCAGGCTGGTGTGGGTGTACGCCCCGGCATTGAGGACCAAGCCGTGGACGTTGGCTTTCCAGGCCTCTTCGAGACGATCAATGAGGGTGCCCTCGCTGTTCGACTGGAACAGCGTCAGGGTGACATGACGCGCGTTCTCCCCGAGCAGGCGTTGCACCAGTTCGGGGAGAGCGTCCATGCCTTGTGATCCGTAGACCTCGGGCTGACGTTGCCCGAGATACCCGAGATTGGGGCCGTTAACGACGAGGATGTCCATGCCTATTTCGTTTCCGAAGGCTCCTGCACCTTGTCGGAACTCGGCGGCATGACGACCACGGTTTCGGGCTCACCCTCGGCCAGGGTCGAGCCGGGCTCCAGGGCCGCCACATCGACGTTCATGAGAAAAATGCGGTCGCCGGCCTCGATCTCGCGGTTGCTGACGAGGATTTCGAGGGTGCACAGTGTGCCGGTGGTGCCTCCCTGCTCCTTAGGCAGCGCCACGGTGCCCTGCTTGATCTGCTTGATCTCGGCCATGCCGATGACGCGCAGGAAGCTGCTTCCCAATTCCTTGGCCGGCTCGGCGATGACGACATGGCTCGGGACGCTTTCCGGCACGGCCTGGTAGAGCATGGCGTAGGCGATGTCGCTCGATCCGGCGATGAACCGGTCCTCCTCCAGGGTCAGGATCTGCCCCCCGGACGCGAGGTCACCGGCAAACGAGGCAGAGACCATGAACGTCTGCACGGTGTCTCCGGTCTCGGAGTCGCTCTCGGTTGTCAGCATGCCGCTCTCGGTGTACTCGCCGAAGCCCCCGCCCAGAGAAGCCCCGCCGGGGGTGGGGATAAGGAGCAGGTCCTTGTTCAGGATCTTGTTGCAGACCTTGATCAGGCCGGCGGTCCTGGCCTCTTTCCAGATGCCGTCTTCGACATCGGTGAACCTGAGCAGATCGGCCTTGCTGAGCCGCAGTTCGACGCTGGCCTGCTCCTCGACCACCGTGGAGTCGATGTCACTGGGGGTGGAAACCAGCTGCACTTCCTTGGCACACGCAGAGAGCAGGAAAACGGCGCTCAAGAGTACGAGCAACGCACGCATAGTAAGCCTCCAATTAAATATTGATCACCAAGACAATTCTTTCTATCACTGCCTGATCAAAACGCATTTCGTCAAGAACCCTCTTCCCCGGAAATGGTAGTTTCATGCCCAGCACCGTAATTTTGGAAAAGACCGTCTACACCATCGATCAACTCGGCGAGATGCCGCTTCCCCAACTCGCCCTTGCCGGTCGCTCCAATGTCGGCAAATCGTCGCTCCTGAACAAGCTGACCGGGAGAAAAAATCTGGCAAAGACCAGTTCCACACCGGGCAAGACGCGCAGCCTGAACTTCTTCAGGGTCGAGCCCGAAAACTTCTACCTCGTCGATCTCCCCGGCTACGGGTACGCCCGCTGCTCCAAGACAGAACGCGACAAATGGGCGGCGCTCATCACCAGATACCTGCAGAACAACTCGCGCCTTTTCGGCGTCGTCGCACTTCTGGACTCCCGCCTTCCCCCGCAGGCCCTGGACATCGACCTGATCAACTACATCAAATCCCTCGGCATAGAGGTTTTCCCCGTGCTGACCAAGGCCGACAAATGCAAACAGCCTGTCCGAAAATCTAGCCAAGCGGCATGGCAACGTCTTTTAGGTACGCAAAATCCGCCCATGTTGATTTCGAGTCATTCCGGCATGAACATCGACAAGCTCTGGCAGTTTTTTCTGGACCGATTCGCCGCAGTGCACAGCGGTTCATAGCACGGAAGTGCAGATTGAATACGCAATTATTTCCATTTTGAACAGTTTTTTATACCCCTTAATCCTAAAAAAACCTTACGATATCATGCCACTTTATCTTAATAAGCGTGCAGCATGACCGCAGCATGCCGTGTCTTTTCAGAATGAGCGGGCGCACTGTTTCCCCGTATCGCCGAAAAGCCCTGCAACTTCCGTCGCAGACAGCCTGCACGACTGCAGCACCGTGTCGATGACGGTGGCGCAGGCAATCGTCCCGACCCCGAAGGCTGTCCTGCAGTCGAATGCAATGGACATCGGGGGCGGATTGTTGCGGAACGGCCGCCTCGGGGTTTTCGCGGGACCCCGGCGGACGAACAGCTTGACCGATGCGAAGGCCGGAGCATAGGAAGGTCCTCGCATCGCGAAGACACGGCACACCACCCTACAGCCCAGGCAAGGAGAGACTCTCATGGCAGTTTACGTGGCGGAACACCCCCTGATCAGGCACAAACTCGGGCTTATGCGCAAACACGACATCAGCACCAAGAATTTTCGGGAGCTCGCCTCGGAAATCGCCAGACTGCTGACCTACGAAGCCACCAAGGACCTGGAAACGGAAAAGAAGATCACCCAGGGATGGGCCGGCCCGGTGGAGGTCGACGTCATCAAGGGCAAGAAGATCACCGTGGTGCCGATCCTGCGCGCAGGGCTCGGCATGCAGGACGGCGTGCTGGATCTGGTTCCCGGCGCCAAGGTCAGCGTGGTCGGATTTTACCGCAACGAGGAGACCCTGCAGCCCGTTGAGTACTACGTAAAGCTGGCCAAGAACATCAACAAGCGCATGGCCATCATCCTCGACCCCATGCTTGCCACGGGCGGGACCCTCGACGCCACCATCCGCTGTCTGAAGAACGCCGGCTGCACGAGCATCCGGGGCCTGTTCCTGGTGGCCGCACCCGAAGGGCTCAAACGCATCACCGAGGCTCACCCCGACGTGGACATCTACGTCGCGGCCGTGGACGAGCGGCTGAACGAGAACGGCTACATCCTGCCAGGCCTCGGCGACGCCGGGGACAAGATTTTCGGCACGAAATGATGCTCGGGCGAAACGCCCTGACGGATATCGACGCAACGAAAAACGCCCGGTCCAGCCGGGCGTTTCTCATTTTTTCCAAGGCGGAATGAAGCTAGGCCTGTGCGGCGAGCCAGTCCAGGGCGGCTTTCAGGTCGAGGCTGCCGGCGTAGATGGCCTTGCCGGTCACGATTCCGGCCAGCCCCTTCTCGCGCAGGGGGAAGACGGCCTGCACGTCCTGCAGGGTGGAAATGCCGCCGGCGATGAGCACCGGCATCCGCGTCATGCCGAGGAGGGCTTCGAGGGCAGGGATGTTCACCCCGGACTGCATGCCGTCGCGGCTGATGTCGGTGTAGATGAAAAACGACGCGCCCGCGGCCTCCAGTTCCGGGACCACGTCGGCCACGGTCTTGCCCGCGTCCTCGACCCAACCCTTGGTTTTGAGGCACCCGTCGCGGGCGTCGAGGGACACGCCGATCCGGCCGGGGAAGGCCTCACACAGCTCGCGGAACAGGGGCGGGTCCTCAAGGGCTACGGTGCCGATGATGAGGCGCTCCACGCCGGCTTCGAGATACTTCGCCGCGACGTCGACGCTGCGGATGCCGCCGCCGAGCTGCACCGGAACAGACACGCCGGAGCACAGCTCGCGGATCAGGTCCATGTTGCGCGGGACGCCGCTAAAGGCCCCGTCCAGATCGATGACGTGCAGCCACCTGGCCCCGACCGCCACCCACTGGCGGGCCATGGCCGCCGGGTCGTCGGAAAAAACCGTGACCTGATCCTCGACGCCCTGTCGCAGGCGGACGCACTTGCCGTCCTTGATGTCAACTGCCGGAAAGATGTTCATAATCCAAGCGCCTTCGTACCTTCTTCGATTGCTTCCGCCGCGATCTCCAGCGGTGTGACCCAACGTCCCTTGCGCTTCACGAAGCGCCTGCCCTGGAGCAGATTCTCGGCCAGACCCTTCTGCTCCTCCTCGAAATGATACCGTCTCAACTCGCCACTGGCCGTGGCGATCAGGTAGAGGTCCATGGTCAGGCTGGCCGGGCGCGTCACGCCCCACTCGCCGCCCTCACGCTCCTGCCAGCGCGTGACGAACGGCACGAGCAGATAGTCGGCCTTCATGCACGTGCCGACTTCCTTCCAGTACTGGACAGACTCGAACGTGCGACGTTCCTTGCTCGCCGTCACGATCTCCTCGCACTGCCGGACCATGGCCTGGCTCATCACCACGCGCCCGGGGGCCTTCGACAGGGCGGCAAACAGCTGTCCGTCCATGGCGTCCATGGACTCGGGCGCGATGACGGACGGCTCATCGGGCAGAACGCCGGCCATGAGTTCCCAGTCGTTTTCAGGATGGACGAAATGCGCCACCGCTAGGGTTGCGGAAGACGGTACGGCCTGAAACTGCGTCGGCTTAGCGCAGGCGGTGCAGAGTAGCACGAGTGCCACGAGATAGTATTTCATGCGTCAAGACCTCCCTTGGTGCTGAGCACATCCTCACGCTCCAGCCGGACCGCCTGCCGCAGGGCAAGCCCCAGGCCCTTGAAGACCGATTCGAGCAGATGGTGTCCGTTCTGGCCGTAGAACATGCGGACGTGCAGGTTCATGCCCGCCCTGGAGGAGAGTGATTTCAAAAACTCCCTCCACAAATCCTTTTCCTGTCCGGCGATGATGGCGGGCAACACGGCCTCTTCGTACACCAGATATGCGCGGCCGGAAAGGTCGAGACACACTTCAGTCAGCGCCTCGTCCATGGGCACCTTGGCGCACCCGACACGGGCGATGCCCTTGCGGTCCCCCAGGGCAGAGCTGATGGCGCTGCCCAAGCACAGCCCGATGTCCTCCAGGGAATGGTGTGCGTCGATATACATGTCGCCTTCGCAGGAAATGTCGAGATCGAACCCGGCCCAGTGGCCCATCAGATCGAACATGTGGTCCGCAAAGCCGAACCCGGTGGCGATGCGGCATGTACCAGTCCCATCGAGATTCACGGCCACGGAGATCTTCGTCTCGCGGGTTTCACGATCCATTCTTCCAGTACGAACGTTCATGGTGTCTCCTTGTCAAAGCAAACGGGCAGGTCCTGTGGCCTGCCCGTTCTTCCTGCGACCTACGATGTAGCGGCCTCTGCCTCTGGTTCCTTCGGCTTCTTGCCGAAAATGTAGGCCACCCAGATGCCTATCTCGTAGAGAATGCACAAGGGGCCGGCCATGAGACACTGCGAGACCACGTCGGGCGGGGTCAGGATGGCCGCCACGACAAAATTCCCGAGAATGGCGAACTTCCTGTATTTCCGCAGGGTCTTGTGCGTGACGATGCCCATGACGGACAGGAAGAACATGAACAGAGGCAGTTCGAAAATGAACCCGAAGGCAAAGAGCATGCTGGTTGAAAAGCTGAAATACTCTTTGACCGACGGCATGGGCTTGATGAAGTCCGAGGCGTAGCCCAGGAAAAACTGGAAGCCGAACGGAAAGACGACGAAATAGCCGAACATCGCGCCCGACACGAAGCACAAGGCCGAGAAGAAGGCGATAGGAATCATGTACTTGCGTTCACCTTCATACAGGCCGGGCGCAATGAACATCCAGAGCTGATAGAAGATGTAGGGACTGGCCACGAACAGCCCGGCAATGGCCGCGACCTTCAGGTGCGTGAAGAACGCCTCGGGCAGCCCCGTGTAGATGAGTGACCCGCCTGTGGGCTGGAGCAGATCCATCAGGGGCTTCATGAGCAGCGCGAAGAGCTGTTCGGCGAAGCCGTAGCAGGCGAGAAATCCCACGAAGGCACCGATGATGCACCGCACCAGACGAACTCGCAGTTCGTTCAGGTGCTCGGTGAAGGTCATCTCATGGACTTCCTCCGCGTCGGCATCGGCTGATGCGTCCGGGGGGTCGTCTGCGGAGTCCGTCACGGGTTCGGGGCTGCCTTCCGCCTGCTTAGCGGGAGCGCTCCCCCCGGCCGGAGACGGCTCCGGAGCGGAATCAGGGCCGGGCTCGTCAGGCCCGGCGCCTTCGGGCTGCCGGTCGACCGCAGGCACCGTTTCTTCCGAACCGGTACCGTCCGGGGATGTCAGCTCATCCCGTTCCGTGGTCCGCTCCTCGCTCATGCCTTGTCCTTATCGGGCCCCGCGGCCTGAGCTTCGGCCTTGTCCTTGTCGGTCCCCGCGACCTGCGCTTCCGCCTGGTCTTTTGCGGGGGCCTCGTCCTTCTGGGCCGCCGCTGATGCGGCCGCCTCAGGGAAGAACTCTTTCTTGGCCTGATCGGTGCGGGCCTTCTGGTCTGCCTGTTCGGCCTCCATCTCGATGGTCCGCTTCACGTCGGTGCTGACGCGGCGGAATTCGCCGAGGGCCTTGCCCAGCGACCTGGCCATTTCGGGAAGCTTGGCCGGGCCGATGACGATCAGCGCGACGATGAGAATGACGATGAGTTCCGTGGAACCGATTCCAAACATAAGCGCGTCTCCGGAAAAGGATTGTTACGGCCGGCTATTCCCACTCGATGGTGCTCGGCGGCTTGGACGAAATGTCGTAGACCACCCTGTTCACACCTTTGACCTCGTTGATGATCCGGCTGGAGATCCGTCCGAGAATCTCCGAAGGGACTCTGGACCAATCCGCGGTCATGGCGTCGATGGAGTCGACGATGCGCAGGGCGATGACGTGCTCGTAGGTCCGCTCGTCGCCCATGACGCCAACGGTCTTCAGCGGCAGGAGCACTGCGAAGCCCTGCCAGACCTTGTAGTACCAGTTAGAGGCCATGAGCTCGTGCTGCACGATCTTGTCGGCCTGGCGCAGGATTTCAAGGCGCTCGTCAGTGATCTCGCCGATGACGCGGATGGCCAGGCCGGGACCGGGGAAAGGATGCCGCCAGACGATGAAGTCCGGCAGGCCCAGCTCCTGGGCGACCTTGCGCACCTCGTCCTTGAAGAGTTCCCGCAGGGGCTCCACCAGGGCCAGGTCCATCTTTTCAGGCAGGCCGCCGACGTTGTGGTGACTCTTGATGACGGCCGAGGGGCCCTTGAAGCTGACGGACTCGATGACGTCCGGGTACAGGGTGCCCTGGGCCAAGTATTTGACGCCGGGAATCTTCTTGGCTTCCTCCTCGAAGACCTCGATGAAGGTGTAGCCGATGATCTTGCGCTTCTGCTCCGGGTCGTCGAGGCCTTCCAGGCGGGACAGGAAGCGTTCCTGGGCCTGGACGTAGTGGAGGTTCAGGTCGAAGTGCTCGCGCAGGTAGCCGACCACTTCGTCGCCTTCACCGGCGCGCAGGAGGCCGTTGTCGACGAAGATGCAGTGCAGGTTCTTGCCGATGGCCTTGTTCAGGAGCACTGCCACCACCGTGGAGTCGATGCCGCCCGACAGGCCGCAGACGACCTTGTCCTCGCCGATCTGGACGGGCAGGGCGTGGAGCATGGAGTCCACGAAGGAGGACATGGTCCAGGTCGACTTGAGGCCGGCAACGTGAAAGAGGAAATTGCGCAGGATTTCGTCGCCCTGCTCGGTGTGCGCCACCTCCGGGTGGAACTGCAGCGCATACATCCGGCGCTCGACGTCGGCCATGGCCGCAATCTCGATGCTCTGGGTCTTGGCCGTGACCGTGAAGCCGGGCGGGACCTCGAGGACATGGTCGCCGTGGGACATCCAGACGGTGAGCTTCTCGGCGTCGGCGATGCGGTCCCACAGGGGGCACTGCTGCTGGAAGCGCAGTTCGCTACGGCCGTATTCGCGGTCCAGGGAGGGGTTGACCTTGCCGCCCAAAACATGGGCCATGAGCTGCATGCCGTAGCAGATGCCCAAAACCGGCAGCCCCCAGCTGAAGATGACCGGGTCCACGCCGGGGGAGTCTGCACTCGTGACCGAGGCGGGGCCGCCGGACAGGATGATGGCGCTGGGCTGCATGGCCTTCAGTTCGGCCGCGCTGATGGTGCAGGGGTGAATCTCGGAATAGACGCCGGATTCGCGCGTGCGGCGGGCAATGAGCTGCGTGTACTGCGACCCGAAATCAAGGATGATGACTTTTTCTTGAATATCCATGTGGTTCCTCCATCCGTTATGCGGATGGTCATGTTCTCGAAAATTCTAGTACGCGTCCACCCTGTAATTGGGCGCTTCCTTGGTGATGATGACGTCATGGACGTGGCTTTCGCGCAGGCCCGCGGCCGAGATCTCCACAAACTGGGCCTTGTCCCGCAGGGCCGGGATGTCCCCGGTGCCGAGATAACCCATGCCGGAACGCACGCCGCCGACCAGCTGGTCGATGGTTTCCAGCACCGACCCCTTGTACGGCACCCGGCCGACGATGCCCTCGGGCACCAGCTTCTTGGAGCCTTCCTGGAAATAGCGGTCGCTGCTGCCGTCCTTCATGGCGTCGATGGAGCCCATGCCGCGGTAGATCTTGTAGGTGCGGCCCTGGTAGAGGATCTTCTCGCCCGGGCTCTCCTCGGTGCCGGCGAACATGGAGCCCATCATGACCGTGTCGGCCCCGGCCACCAGGGCCTTGACCACATCGCCCGAGAACTTGACCCCGCCGTCGGCGATGCAGCAGCGCTCGGCCTCGCGACAGGCCCGCACGCACTCCATGATGGCCGTGATCTGCGGTACGCCCACGCCGGCCACGATGCGCGTGGTGCAGATGGAGCCTGGGCCGATGCCGACCTTGACGGCGTCCACGCCGGCCGCGATCAGGGCCTTGGCGCCTTCGTAGGTCGCCACGTTGCCGCCGATGATCTGGGCGCTCGGCCATTCGGAGCGCGTGGCGCGCACGGCGTCGAGGATGTTTTTGGAGTGACCGTGGGCCGAGTCGAGGACGATGACGTCCGCGCCGGCCTTGATCAGGGCCTCGACGCGTTCGGCCCGGCCCTTGCCCACACCCACCGCGCCGCCGACGCGCAGACGGCCGAGGTCGTCCTTGCAGGCGTTGGGATACTTGCGGACCTTGTCGATGTCCTTGATGGTCAGCAGGCCTTTGAGCTTGTTGCTCTCATCGACGACCAGGAGCTTCTCGATGCGGTTCTCGTGCAGGTGGCGCTTGGCCTCCTCCAGGGAGATGCCCACGGGCACGGTGACCAGGTTGCGGCTGGTCATGACGTCCCGCACCAGCGTCGACATCTCGGTGACGAAGCGCACGTCGCGGTTGGTGACGATGCCGACCAGATGGTCCCCTGAAATGACTGGCAGGCCGGAAATGCGGTAGTCCCGCATGAGTTCCAGAGCGTGCCCGACGGTGTCGTCGGGGTCCACGGTGATGGGGTCGACGATCATGCCGGATTCCGACTTCTTGACCTTGACGATCTCCAGGGCCTGCTGCTCGATGGACATGTTCTTGTGCACGATGCCGATGCCGCCCGACCGGGCCAGGGAGATGGCCATGCGCGACTCGGTGACCGTGTCCATGGCCGCGCTCAGGAACGGGATGTTGAGCTCGATGGAGGCGGTGAGCCTGGTGTGCAGGTTGACCTGGTCCGGCAGGACTTCGGAGTACGCCGGTACAAGCAGGACATCGTCAAAAGTCAGAGCCTTGCCGAGAAATTTTTCCATATTCCACCTCTCCCGATACGCGGGAACAAGGGTTTTTTTGTTGATGAACCGGGGCGTCTAGAGCCCCAGATAGGCCTTCTTGACATCCTCGTTGGCCAGGAGCGCCGCGGCCGTGTCCTCGAGGGTGATGCGCCCGTTCTCCATGACGTAGGCACGGTGGGCGACCTTGAGGGCCTGGTTGGCGTTCTGCTCGACCAGGAAGACCGTGGTCCCGGACTCGTTGACCTTGCGGATGATGTCGAAAATCTGTGCGATGATGATGGGCGCCAGGCCCAGGGACGGCTCGTCCAGAAGCAGCAGTCGCGGCCGCGCCATGAGCGCGCGGGAAATGGCCAGCATCTGCTGCTCGCCGCCGGACAGGGTGCCGCCCATCTGCTTGCGGCGTTCGGCCAGGATGGGGAAGAGCTCGAAGACGTATTCCAGGTCCTGGGCGATGCCCTTCTGGTCGTTGCGCAGGAAGGCTCCCAGGTCCAGGTTCTCCATGACCGTCATGTCCGGGAAGATGAGCCGGCCTTCGGGCACCTGGGATATGCCCATGCGCACGATGCGGTCGGCCTTGAGGGCCTGGATGGGCTGGCCGTCGAAGATGATCTCGCCGCTGCGGGGCGGCACGCCGCCGCAGATGGACATGAGGGTCGTGCTCTTGCCTGCGCCGTTGGCGCCGATGAGGGTCACGATCTCGCCCTTGCCGATTTTCAGGGAAATCCCGTGCAGGGCCTG
This sequence comes from Desulfomicrobium escambiense DSM 10707, assembly GCF_000428825.1. NCBI lineage: Bacteria > Pseudomonadati > Thermodesulfobacteriota > Desulfovibrionia > Desulfovibrionales > Desulfomicrobiaceae > Desulfomicrobium > Desulfomicrobium escambiense. Next base: position 43,403 of record NZ_AUAR01000003.1, read on the forward strand.
GATGTTTCCGTAGAAGGTGCTGACGTTCCTGAGCTCAAGCATGGGCTTCCTCCCCGAGGTAGGCTTTGATGACCCGCGGGTCCCTGCTGACCTCCGCCGGGGTGCCGTGGGCGATGAGACACCCGTATTCCATGACGTAGATGCGCTCGGAAAGGCTCATGACCATGCTCATGTCGTGCTCGATCAGCAGAATGGCCATGTCCATCTCGTCGCGGATCTTGAGCACGAGGTGCTTCAGGGACTCGGTTTCCTGCGGGTTCATGCCGGCGGCCGGCTCGTCGAGCAGCAGCAGCGTCGGGTCCGTGGCCAGGGCGCGAGCGATCTCCAGCCTGCGCTGGGCGCCGTACGGCAGGTTGCAGGCCTGCTCGTTGTAGAATTTGTGCAGCCCGATGTACTTGAGGAGTTCGTAGCTGCGGTCGACGATCTCCTTCTCCTCCCGGCGCACGGCGGGCGAGCGCATCAGCGCGCCGAGGATGCCGCTTTTGGTGCGGCAGTGCCTGGCGATCATGACGTTTTCCAGCACGCTCATGTTCTTGAAGAGGCGGATGTTCTGGAAGGTGCGGGCCATCCCCAGCGCCGTGACCAGGTTTGGCTTCATGCCGTTGACCCTGGTCCGGGTCCCCTGCTTGGGCGTGAACCAGACTTCGCCTTCGGTTGGAGTGTAGATGCTGGTTATGCAGTTGAAGAACGTGGTCTTGCCCGCGCCGTTGGGCCCGATGAGGGCAACGATCTCGCCGGAGTTGACCTTCAGCTCCACGTCGTTCAGGGCCCGCAGGCCGCCGAAGTTCATGGACACGGCGGTGACGTCGAGTACCGGTTGCATCTAGTTCTGCCCTCCTGTGGCCGCGTTCAGTTCGGGGTCCGACACCGTGTAGGTCTTGCGCTTCTCGGGAATGAGCCCCTGGGGCCGGAAGACCATCATCAGCACCATGGCCGTGGCGAAGAGGATCATGCGGTACTCGGAGAAGGCGCGCATGTATTCGGGCAGAAGCACCAGGAAGGCCGAACCGAGAATGACGCCCAGGTTGGAGCCCATGCCGCCCAGGACGACGATGGACAAAATGATGGCCGATTCGAAGAACGTGAAGCTGGCGGGGTTGATGAACGTTGTCTTGGCCGCGAAGACCACGCCGGCGAAACCGGCCCAGGCCGTGCCGAGGCCAAAGGCCATGAGCTTCACGCCGACCCGGTCGATGCCCATGGCCTCGCAGGCGATCTCGTCCTCGCGCAGGGCCTGCAGGGCGCGGCCGATGCGCGAATCCTTGAGCCGCGTGACGGCGACGATGGTCACGATGGCCAGGGCCAGCACGATGTAGTAGATGTAGATGTTGGCGCCGGCCACGGACAGCTGCATGTCAAACAGGCCGGGACGGGGGATGTTGGACACACCCGACGGGCCGCCCGTGATGTCGCTGAAGTTTTCAAGCAGCAGCCGCACGATCTCACCGAAACCGAGGGTGACGATGGCCAGGTAGTCGCCGCGCAGCCGCAGCACCGGGAAGGCCAGCGCCACGCCGGCCAAGGCGGCCACCACGCCGCCGATGGGCAGCGCCACCCAGAACCCGAGACCGAAATACTGATTCAGCAGGGCGTAGGAATACGCGCCAATGGCGTAAAACGCGGCATGACCGAGGAAGAGCAGGCCGGCCACGCCGACGATGACGTTCAAGCCCAGGCCCAGCACCACGTACAGCAGGAACGAGATAAGGATGTTGGTCTGGTATGTGGTCACGAACCAGGGAACGACGCAGAACGCGGCCAGCAGGCCGACTTGCAGCGGCAGTCTCAGCGCGGGGTTTTCCAGCATGGCGGAGAACCGTCCGGCCTCCTGCCCGCCGGCTGCGGCCACGGCCTCCCCGGCTTCCTTACGGCGCAGGGCCCAACGCCAGATGAAGGACAGCACGAAGCTGCCGACGCCGACCAGCGCCAGGTTCTCCCAGCGCCAGATCACGGACTTCTCGATGGCGTTCACCCGGATGACCATGATCGGGAAGGTCAGAAACATGAACCAGATGCTGACCTGAATTGATTTGATGAGTTCGTTCATTATCGTCTCCGTCCGTCGTGGGAATGCCGCCAGCCGATCATACCTTTTCCACCTTGGCCTTGCCCATGATGCCCGAGGGCCGGAAGATCAGGAAGACCACCAGCAGGGTGAAGGCGAAGACGTCCTCGTAGTCGCTCGAAATGTATCCCGTGGCGAAGCTCTCGGACAGCCCGAGGAAAAGGCCGCCGAGCATGGCGCCGGGGATGGAGCCGATGCCGCCCAGGACCGCCGCCGTGAAGGCCTTGATGCCGGCCAGGAAGCCGATGGCGAAGTTGACCATGCCGACATGGGAGGCGATGAGCACGCCGCCGAGGGCAGCCAAGGACGACCCGAGCAGAAATGTGATGGAAATGACCTTGTCCGAGTCGACCCCGAGGAGCATGGCCATCTTGCGGTTCTGGGCCGTGGCGCGCATGGCCTTGCCCATCTTGGTGTACTTGATGAAGACCGTCAGCCCGGCCATGAACAGCGCGCTGGTCACGACGATGACGAAATCCGAGGATCCGAAGACGTGGGCCACGGGCTCCAGGAACTCGAAGTCCGGGATGAGGCGCGGAAAGGGCAGGAAGTCCGAGGTCTGAGCCAGGATGATGTAATTCTGCAGGAAGAGGGACATGCCGATGGCGGAAATGAGCGGCGAGAGGCGCCCGGCCCCGCGCAGGGGCTTGTAGGCGATCTTCTCCATGGTGTAGCCGTAGCCAGCGCAGTAGATGATGGCCACGACCGCGGCGATGACCAGGATGGCCGGGGCCGGAAACCCCAGGATGCCCAGCACGCCGGCCACGATGAGCCCCATGAAGGCTCCGAGCATGTAGACCTCGCCGTGGGCGAAGTTGATGAGCTCGATGATGCCGTAGACCATGGTGTAGCCGATGGCGATGAGCGCGTAGATGCTGCCGCGCGTCAAACCGCCTAGAAAAAGTTCGGAAAAATACTGCCAGTCCATGTTTCCTCGTCCGATCCGGGCCGGATCGCTCCTTGCCGTCCTGTTGAAAGAACCGAGGGACAGGCTAGCCTGTCCCTCGGTTGAATCTCGATAACCCTGAAAACCTCTACTTCAGTTCCACGTACGCGCCGTTCTGGACCTGGTACATGGAGAAGCCCACACCCTCGGCGTCGCCGCGGGCGTCGAACTTGATGGTGCCGACGGTGGTGTCGACCTTGTCCGTGCGCAGCACGTTCATGATCTTGTCGGACTCGGTGGAGTCGGCCTTGTCGATGGCGTTGACCAGGGCCTGCATGGCAGCATAGGCGGCGTCGAAGAACGCGCCGGGCTCGGTGCCGAACTCGGTCATGTGGGCGGCGCGGGCGGCCTTGTTCATTTCCAGGCCGCTGACGTCCTGGGGACCGGAAGCGTACACGCCCTCGGCGTCGGCGCCGGCGACCTTGATGAAGGTGTCATCCTTGACGCCGTCATCGGAGATGAACTTCACGTCGACGCGCTTCTTCTTCAGCTGGGCTACGATCTTGGAGGCTTCCGGGTGGTAGCCGCCGAACATGACGGTGTCCGCGCCGGACTGGCGGATCTTCTGGACCACGGAGGAATAGTCCACGGCGCCGGGGGTCACGCCCTCGAACAGCACCACTTCGGCCTGGCCGCCTTCCTTGATGAACTTCTGGGCGTATTCGGCATAACCCTTGCCGTAGTCGCCCTTGTCGTGCAGCACGGCGATCTTCTTGGCGCCCAGCTTGGCGAGGGCGAAATCAACGCCGAGCTTGGCCTGGGAGTCGTCAGAGGCGATGGTGCGGAAGAAAGTCGGGTACTGGCCGCTCTGGGTCAGTTCGGGGTTGGTCGCCGACGGGGACATGGTCACGACCTTGGCCTCGGTGTAGATGGGCAGGGCGGCCTTGGTGGCGCCGGAACAGATGTGGCCGAGGACGACGACAGCGCCGTCGGAGACCAGCTTGGTCGCGGCGTTGGTGGCCTTCTCGGGCTTGCACTCCTCATCCTGAACCAGAAGCTCGATCTGCTTGCCGTCGATGCCGCCCTTGGCGTTGACGTCCTTGGCCACCAGCTTAGCGGCGTTGACCGTGGGCAGGCCGTAGGAGGCCAGGTCACCGGTGTGGGCGCCCGCAACGCCGATCTTGATGGTATCGGCACCGAAGGCCGAACTGGTCAGCAGGGACAGACACGCAGCGATCACGAGACCAGAAAAACGTTTCATCAGTTCCTCCACAATGTTCGGGTTAAGGGCAACAGATCACGGCTCGGTTCGAGCCTTTGTTCACGCGGCATCGAATCGAAACCCGTTAGCATCAGCCCCTTGCCGGTGTCAAACAGGATGGGTGACGCCCCCCATAACGCTCGCGCATGGGGGGCCGAAGAGCGGCCGGCACGACACGCCGGCCTGTGGGCATCACTTCCCGGACAGTTCGCGGCGGGCGTTCTCGACCAGCTCGGGGTCGTCGGGAGCGGCGTCGACAACGGCCTGGAAATGCGCCGCGGCCTTGTCCGGCTGCGCGAGGTAGTGCTTGTAGATGACGCCCAGGTTGTAATGGGCGTGAAAATTCCCGGTCTCAATGGTCAGCATGCGTTCGAAGAGTTCGGCCGCCTCGGCGTACTTCTTGAGCTCGAACAGGCAGAACCCTTTCTGGTTGAGCGCCATGACGTCATCCGGGTGCTTTTCGAGGACCATGTCCCAGAAGGACATGGACTTGTCCCAGGCCTGCATCTCCATGAAGGCCATGCCGAGACCGCGCATGGCCTCGACATCTTCGGGGTTGGCCTGCAGCTTCTGCATCATGGACGAGATGCCGGACATGTCCCCGCCCATCTGTCCCATGCCGCCGGGCATCTCCCGGCGCTCCTCGTGCTGCACGATGGACGGGTTTTCCACCCGGTAGACCACGGCGGCAAAGACCATGACGCCCAGGCAGGCCAGAAGGAAAAAGACGGTCCTGCGGCGGGCGGCCTGGGGAAAGGCGTTATTCGTCTGCATCGAGTATCTCCAGCTGCCGAACGCGGCGCTCCAGCACGCTGTGCTGTCGGGCCAGGAAAAGGACATATCCCCCGACGCCCAGCCAGATGCACACATTGGCGATAAAAAGGTAATTCATGACAGTCCTCTCATTGCAAGGTCTTTTCCTGAATCCTGACCAGGGCGGCCTCGACCCGGCGCGCGAACCCCGCGCCGTGGTAGCGGGCCAGGACAAGGGCCGCGAACAGCGCGCCCCAGGCCAGAAGGTTGATCCACACCGTTGTCCACATCTCGGGTTCCAGCCCCCCGCTGCGCGAAGCGAGGACCGCCGGATGGATGGAACGCCACAGCCGGGCCGACAGAAACACCAGCGGGACGTCCACGAAGGCGACGATGCCGAGCACCGCCCGCATCCTGGCGCCCTTGGCGCCGCCTGCGTCGGCGGCCCGCAGGACCAGATAGCCCGAATAGACGAACCACATGACCAGCGTCGTGGACAGCCTCGGGTCCCAGGTCCACCACGTGTTCCAGGCCGCCCGGCCCCAGATGGAGCCGGTGATCAGGGCCAGGCCGCTGAAAAGCACCCCGGCCTCGGCCAGCACCCCGGCCAGCACGTCCCACTTCTCCTTGCCGGTCCACAGGACCATGACGCTGGCCGCGAAGACGCCGAAAAAGGCGACAAAGCACCACCAGGCCAAAGGCAGGTGGAAGTAGAAAATCTTCTGCACCAGGCCCATGGTCATCTCTTCGGGCGCGTAGAACCAGATGGCATACTGCCCGACGGCCATGAGCACCATGGCGGCGACAGCTAAAAAAGTAAGCATTCTCGGATAGATGCGAAACATATCAGCCCCTTCATTCGCCCCGGAAAACATGGGGAAAGAGAAATAGCGCCGCGCCGGAAAAGACCGCGTCGAACGCCAGGACAAGCCCGAACCATTCCCCCAGGTCGGCCATGGGGACGCCCTGCATGAGGCCGACGCCGATGCGGATACCCCCCAGCAGCAGCGGGACCTGCAGCGGGAAGACGATGATGGTCAGGAGCGCGTCCTTGGCGCCCTGCCCGTGCCCCATGGCGCCGATGAGGCCGCCCAGGATGCACAGCCCGAGATCCACGCCCAGGGCCATGAGCGCGAGCCCGCCGAGGCTCCCGCCGGGGTCGAGGCCCAGAAAGACCAGGGCCGCCGGAAAAAAGAAGACCTGGCACAGGGCGAGCAGGGCGAGCCCGGCCAACGTCTTGCCCAGCCACAGGCCCTGCACCGGCAGCGGTGACAGGAGCAGGGCCGTGGCAGTGTCGTTCTCCTCCTCGAAGCGGAAGAGGAGCGAAAAGATCAGGACCACGGCAAAGGAGCTGCACAGCCAGAAGATGGCCATGGCCTGCTGCGGCGAAAAATGCTCACCCGGCGCCGCGGAAAGGCTGAAGATGAAGACCAGCAGAAGCCCCAGCAGCACGGCCTGCACGGGTCCCTGCCCCCCGGCGAAGGCCAGGCGCAGGTCCTTGGCCGCGATGGCCAGCCAGGGCGCGGTCACGCCGCCTCCCTGGGGAATTCCCCTGCCGGGCCGAAATAGGTCATGGCCCGACCGGAAAGCCGCAACACCGTGTCCGCCCTCCCCAGATCCCGCTCCAGGTCGTGGGAGATCCAGACGATGCCGGCCCCTCTGGCCCTGGCCGCTTCGAGTTCGGCGTGCAGCAGGGCCTGGGAGGCCGTGTCGAGGCCCGTGGACGGCTCGTCCAGAAACAGCAGCTGCGGCTCGACGAGGAGCACCCGAGCCAGGGACAGACGCTGGGCCATGCCCCGCGAGAACGTGCCCGCGGCCTCCAGGGCGAAGCCTTTGAGCCCCACCCGTTCAAGAAGCCCGAGCAGGCCCACGTCGTCCAGACCGCGCCCGTAGACGCGGTTCCAGAACTCCAGGTTGCCCAGGGCCGAAAGTGCCGGATAGACGAAGGTCTGATGCCCCATGAAGGCCATGGCCCGGTCCTCGACCCGACGCTGCACGGTGCCGGATCGCGGCGGCAGCAGGCCGGCCATGATCTTCAGGAGTGTCGACTTGCCCGCGCCGTTGGGGCCGGCCACGAGCATGATGCTCGCCGGCTCCAGGACGCAGGACACGCCCTTGAAGATCAGCCGCGAGCCGAAGAAGTGGCTGACGGCGCGCAGGTCGAGAAGCGTCCCGGAAGCCATCATCGGCGCTCGATCTTTCTCCAGCACAGGAAGGCGATCAGGCAGGACAGGGTGCCGCCGATCCAGATCCAGTTCACCAGCGGGTTGAGGCTGACCTTGAGGCTGACCTCGCCGGCCTCGTTGAAGCCCAGCAGGGTCGAGTAGATCTCCTCGCCCAGGGAAGGGATTACCGAGACCTCGGCGAAGGTAGACTGCTGGAAACTGGCGTAGAGGCGCTTCTCCGGGGCCAGCTTGCCCACCTCGCGGCCGTCGCGCAGCACGGTCAGTTCGGCCGAGTGCATATCCATGGCCGGGTTGTCGTGATGGTGCCGCAGCTCGTCGAAACGCACTTCGTAGGCGCCGACGGTCATGGACTGGCCCTTGGTCAGCACCGCCTCCTCCTCAACCTTGTACGGCCCTGAGAAGGCCACACCCACGACCATCATCGCCACGCCCAGATGCACCCCGTAGGCGCCCCAGGACGGCATGAAGGACCGCAGGCCTTTGGTGCGCACGAAGACCAGGCCCACGGAGACCGCGATCATGATGCCCGACACGGCGGCAAGGAGCGCCAGGGGCTGCCTGTAGCCCAGGGCGAAGATGACGGCGCCCGACGCGGCTCCGGCCCCGAGCACCAGGCCGAGGGCGAGCTTGTCGCTGACGCCGCTCTTCTGGGAGAACCAGGGGCACACGGACATGATGAAGGCCAGGACGCTGAAGAGGGGCAGGCAGACCCGGTTGTAGAACCCGGCGTCGAGGCCGACGGGGTTCTCGCTCCAGATGCTGCTGATGACCGGCCAGAGCACGCCCAGGAAGACGATGCCGGCCAGGCAGAGAAAGAGCCAGGAAGCCAGGAAGAGCATGCCGGGCCGGCTGGTGAAGTCATCGATGGCCGTCGTGTCGTCCTTGCGCGGCACCAGGCAGACGTACAGGGTCAGCGCGGAACCCGCCACGAGGAAGACGAGCAGCGGAATGCCCATCTTGCTGCCGCCGAAGGCGTGCAGGGATTCGATCATGCCGCTGCGCACGACGAAGGTCGCGAAGAAGCACAGCAGGAAGGTCAGGGCGACCATGAACACGTTGGTGCGCAGCAGGGTCTTGCGCGTGCGCCCGACGATGGCCGTGTGGACGAACCCGGTTCCGGCCAGCCAGGGGATGAGGGAGGCATTCTCGACCGGGTCCCAGGCCCAGTAGCCGCCCCAGCCCAGTTCCATATAGGACCACCAGGCCCCGAGGATGATGCCCGCGGTCAGGAAGATCCAGGCCACGATGTTCCAGTTGCGGCACAGGTCCAGCCACTCGCGGCCGTTGCCCGAGAGGCGCGAGGCCAGGGCCAGGCAGCACGGGATGGTGTACCCGGCATAGCCGAGGAAAAGCAGGGGCGGATGGAAGATCATGCCCGGGTTCTGCAGCAGGGGGTTCAGGCCGTGCCCGTCGGCCGGGACGGGGTCGAGCTTGGTGAACGGGTTGCTCGGCCCGGTCAGGGCAAAGAGGAAAAATATCTCGACGAGGAAGAAGAGAATCCAGAAATAGACCTTGGTCCGGTTGTCCAGGTGCGAATAGCCCGGCGTGTAGATCATGCACCAGCCCATGAGGGCCACGCACAGGTACCAGAACAGGAAGGACCCGTTCTGCCCGGCCCAGAAGGCCGTCACGGCGTAGAACATGGGCAGCAGGTTGTCGGTGTAGTCGCGGACGTAGACGTAGGAAAAGTCCCTGACGACCAGGGCCTGGAGAAGAATGACGGAGACGCCGAGAACGACCATGGTCAGAAGGATCTGGCCCTTCTCGAACAGGGCCACGGTGCCGTAGTCGTCTTTGAGGGCCTTCATTCCGGCCACGGCGGTCAGACCGACGGCGGCCAGCATGCTCAGAAGAAGTGCGGTGAAGCTGATGGCGTGCATGAAACGGGGTATCCTCGCGGGGTTCTGGTTGCGGAAGAGAGAGGCGGGCCTAGCCCTGGTATCCGGGAGGGCGCATCTGCCCCTTCTCGTTCTTTTCGTATTTGGAGGGGCACTTGGTCAGCAGGGTCGTGGCTTCGAACTGCTTTGCGCCGGCCTTGAAGCGGCCTTCGAGGATGACTTCCACGCCGGCCTTGAAGGTGTCGGGGACGGTGCCGCGATAGGTGACGCGGATGGTCTTGGTCGGGTCGTCCTTGTCCTGGACGGTGAAGTCCACGCCCATGGACGCGGGGTCGCGGACGATGTCCTCGGCCGCCACGTTCCCGAAGAGCCGGGCCTGGGTCAGTTTCTCGGCCGGCATGGCCAGCGCCTCGGAAACATTGAGGAAGTAGACGGAATTCTGGGACAGCCCGCTGAAGATCAGGTATCCCACTCCGGTCGCGACCAGCAGGACGGCGGCCAGATAGACCCATTTCTGATTCTTGGAAGTGCTCATGCAATCTCCGGTTTCAATGTGCCCCGGCTCCTAGCATGAACCGGCGCGACCTGTCACGACGCGAAGCGCGCTCGTCGCACGCGCTATCCACAACCAGACCCGTTTCGTCAACATTTTCGTCCAAGGCCCCCGGAAACCCGGTCCGGCCGGGGCCATTTCCTTTCTTGACCTGCATGGATGAACCGATCAAAAAAGCCCGACACGAGCTTTTTCAAGGATACGCATGACCCGCATCGAAACGATCATCCTCGACCGCGACGGAACGCTGATCGAAGAACGCCACTACCTGCGCGACCCGCAACTGGTCGCCCTCATCCCCGGTGCGGCCGCTCCCATGCGCCGTCTGGCGGAGCTGGGCTGCCGCTTTTTCCTGGCCAGCAACCAGAGTGGCATCGGCCGCGGGCTCCTGACGCCGGAAGACTATTTCGCCGTGCACGCCAGGCTGGAGGAACTGCTGCGGGCCGAAGGCATCGCCCTCGGCGGCGCGGCGTTCTGCCCCCACGGCCCCGGAGAGGATTGCTGCTGCCGCAAGCCCCGCACCGGCATGTGGGACGACCTCGCGGCCCGCTTCGGCCTGCGGCCCGAAACCACGGTCATGGTCGGCGACAAGATCGCGGACATCGCCTTTGGCCAGACGGCGGGCTGCGCCGAGACGGCACTGGTCCTGACCGGCCACGGCCTCTCGGAAGCGGCCAGGCTCGGGCTCGAGCCCGTGCCGACTGGCGTGCGGCCCTGTCTTCCCGGACCGGGCCGGCCGGACTGGATCGCCCGGGACCTGGGTAGCTATCTCGACCTGCTTGTGCAAAATAAGGGGCTTGTGCATGCACATCGGCTTTGACGGCAAACGCTTCTTCCAGAACGTCACGGGCCTGGGCAACTACGCCCGCAGCACGGTCCTCGGCCTGGCCGAAAACTTCCCGCAGCACCGTTACACCCTCTACGCGCCACGCCTGGGCGGGCCATTTTGCACAATGCCCCTGCCGAACGCCCTGCATGTGCAGGAAGCGTGCCCGGTAGGCCGCGCCTTCCCGGCCCTCTGGCGCAGCCTGGCCATTCCCGTCGCGGCCTCCCGCGACCACGTCGACATCTACCACGGCCTGTCCCACGAACTGCCGCTGACGAATTTTCCGCCGCAGGTCCGCACCGTGGTCACCATGCACGACCTCCTGTTCCTGACGCACCCCCACCTCTACCCCTGGGCCGACCGCAAGCTCTATGCCTGGAAGTACCGGCGCAGCTGCCGCCAGGCCGACCTCGTCGTGGCCATCAGCGCGCGGACCGCCGAGGACGTGCAGGAGCTCTTCGGCATCGGACCCGACCGCATCCGCGTGGCCTACCAGAGCTGCAACCCCGCCTTCTCGGCGCCCATGGACTCGGCAAACCTGGACGGCCTGCGCTGCCGCCTCGACCTGCCCAGGGATTTCGTTCTCTTCGTCGGCTCCCTCATCGAGCGCAAGGGCGTTCACACCCTGATCGAGGCGGTTTCCCACCTCCCGCAGGGCGACCGGCCGTACCTGGTCATCGCGGGCACGGGCCCCCTTGAAGCGGCCCTGCGCGAACAGGCCAGGTCCGCCGGGCTCGAAAGCCGGACCCGCTTCCTCGGCCGGGTGGCCGACGCGGACCTGCCCGGCCTCTACCGGCTGGCCCGCGTCTTCGCCTACCCCTCCGTTGGCGAAGGCTTCGGCATCCCCATTCTCGAAGCCCTGGCCAGCGGCACACCCGTCGTCACCTCCACCGGCTCCTGCTTCGCCGAGGCGGGTGGCGACGCGGCCCTCTACGCCGCGCCCGCGGATCCCGGGGGACTGGCCGCGGCCCTGGCGCACGCCCTGGGGGACGAAGACCTTCGCCGCGACATGATCGAACGCGGGCTGCGCCACGCGGAAAATTTCCGGATCGAGCGCACCTCGGCCCGGCTCATGGACATCTATGAGGAACTGGCCGCCGGGGGAAATGCCCGATGACCGCGCGCCTGTCCAACCGCGAATGCGTAGTGGTGCGCCTGAGCGCCCTTGGCGACGCCATCCTGACCACTGGCGTCCTCGAATACTGGCGGCAGCAGGCCGGGCTGACCTTTCACGTGCTGACCAGGCCCGCGCTGGCCCCGGTCTTCGACCGCCATCCCGCCGTGCGCCGGGTGCTGACCGTGGGCGAGGAGGACCTGCACGGCCTGCGCTGGGCGCACTTCTGCCTCGGCCTGGCCCGCACCCACGGGCACATGCCGCTCATCGACCTGCACTCGAACCTGCGTACCCTGGTCCTGCGCACCCTGTGGCCCGGCCCCACCCGGACCTACGCCAAGCGCTCCCTGACGCGGCGGCTTTTCCTGGCCACGCGCCACCCGTCCCTGGCCGCACGTCTCGGCCGCGAGAACGTGCCCCAACGCTACAGCCTGGCCCTGGAGACGTCGGCCCCCGACGCCGCGCTCCTTCGCCCGCGCATCTTCCTGGGCGAGGACGAGACAGCCCGCGCCGGGGAAACCCTCGAACGCCTGGGCTTTTCGAACCCCGTGGCCGTACACCCCTATGCAACGCACCCGGCCAAAAGCCCGTCGCCCGAGGTCTGGCGCGCGGTGATCCAGGAACTGGAACGCCGGGGCCGGGAGGTCATGGTCATCGGCCGCAACCCGGCACCGCTCCTGCCCGGCTCCCCGCACGATCTGACAAACGCCACGGACCTGCGGGCCACGGCCGCCCTCATCGCCCGGTGCCGCTGCCTGGTCACGGGCGACTCGGGCCCCATGCACCTGGCCACCGGCGTAGGCACGCCCGTCGTCGCCCTCTTCGGACCCACCACCCGGGAATGGGGCTTCTACCCTTCGGGCCCGCGCGACATCGCCCACCAGATCGCCTGCCCCAAGGCGCCCTGCTCCCTGCACGGGCAGGATGCGTGTGACCTCGGCAACGCCTGCATGAAAAGCGTGGAGCCTTCGCTTCTCATTGAACTCCTTGATTCTTTGGATTCCCTCAACTAATTTCCCGTTCTTCTTGACGCCGCACCGGGATTTTATTAGTAATAATTATTAAATTTTGACCGAGGTGCCCCATGAAGGAACTTTTGGGTAAAGACATGCGCCTGACCAACCAGCGCAAAATCATCATGGAACAGCTTCAGTCCGTGACATCCCATCCCACGGCCGATGAAATCTACGGCATGGTCCGCGAAAAGATGCCGCGCATCAGTCTCGGCACAGTCTACCGCAACCTCGAAGTGCTGAGCACCCTGGGTCTGGTGCGCAAGCTCGAGAACGCGGCCGGCCAGAAACGCTTCGACGGGGACATGTCTCCCCACCACCATATCCGCTGCCAGGTCTGCGGCAAGGTCGGCGACATCTTCGACGCTCCGGACATTTCCGGGATCGAGGACGGGCTGACCACGGATTTCGAAATCACCGGCGTCAGCCTGGAATTCTCCGGGATCTGCCCCGAGTGCCGAGCTTCCCGCGACCCCGAGCAATAGCCGCATTTTCGCGGCCAAAGCCACGCAAACGCAAGAATGACTGGAACAGTATGCCGTTCTCTGCTACAGGTCCGGTGTAATCCATCATTTCGAATTCAACGGAGGTACAAAATGGCTGAAAGACTTGAAGTTTACAAATGCGAGCTGTGCGGGAATATCATTGAAGTCATGCATGGCGGCGGCGGGACCCTGGTTTGCTGCGGCGAGGACATGAAGCTCATGGTCGAAGGCACCGTTGATGCGGCCCGCGAGAAGCACGTCCCGGTCATCGAGAAGACCGCCACCGGCTATAAGGTCAAGGTCGGCGCGGTGGCCCACCCCATGATCGACACCCACTGGATCGAGTGGATCGAACTCATCGCCGACGGCAAGGTCTACCGCGAGTACCTGAAGCCCGGACAGGCCCCCGAGGCCGAGTTCTGCGTGCAGGCCTCCAAGGTCACGGCCAGGGAATATTGCAATCTTCACGGACACTGGAAAACCGAAAACTAGGAGAAACCATGGACAAATACGTTTGCACCCTCTGCGGCTACGTCTACGACCCCGCCATCGGCGACCCTGACAGCGGCGTAGCGCCCGGAACCAAGTTCGAGGACATCCCCGACGACTGGACCTGCCCGGTCTGCGGGGCTGGCAAGTCCGATTTCGTCAAGGAAAGCTGATCGACGCTTCCTCTCAGCCCAGGCCTTCCTGGGCTGAACTTGTTTGCAGCGCAACCATTCCCCCGCCCGCGGCGGGTTAACATATCCATAAGGAACACCAACCATGCCTGTCACCGAGATCAAGAAAGACATCTACTGGGTCGGCGTCGTCGACTGGAACATCCACGACTTCCACGGCTATTCCCGGTCGCCGCAGGGCACGACCTACAACGCCTACCTGGTCGTGGACGAGAAGATCACCCTGTTCGACTCCGTTCCGGCCAAGTTCCAGATGGACCTGTACCATCAGATCCGCTCCATCATCCCCTTGGAGAAGATCGACTACATCGTCTGCAACCACATCGAGCCCGACCACTCCGGGGCCATGCCCTTCCTCATGGAGAAGATCCAGCCCGAGAAGGTCTTCTGCTCCAAGCTGGGCCACCGCATGCTGCTCGACCATTTTCACCAGCCCGACTGGCCGTACCATCCGGTCCAGACCGGCGACTCCATCAGCCTGGGCAAGCGCACGGTGCAGTTCATGGAAGCGCGGATGCTGCACTGGCCCGACTCCATGTTCTCCTACATCCCCGAGGACAAGCTCCTGATCTCCAACGACGCATTCGGCCAGAACATCGCCTCCAGCGAGCGCTTTGACGACGAGGTCGACCTGGCCATGCTCATGAAGGAGAGCTCCCACTATTACCACAACATCATCCTGCCGTACTCCCAGCGGGTCACGGCAGTGCTCGACGACGTGGCCAAGATGGGCCTCGAGATCGACATGATCGCCCCGGACCACGGCATCATCTGGCGCTCCAACGTGCCGCTCATCCTGCAGGCCTACCGCGAGTACGCCGAGCAGCGGCCCAACACGAAGGCCGTCATCGTCTACGACACCATGTGGCACTCCACGGAGAAGATGGCCAAGGCCATCGCCGAAGGGATCATGGAGGAGGGCGTGTCCGTCAAGATCATGGCCCTCAAGCAGTACCACCACAGCGACGTCATGGGTGAACTGGCCGACGCCACGGGCATCGTCTGCGGCTCGCCGACCCACAACAACGGCATCATGCCGCTGATGGCGGACTTTCTGACCTACATGAAGGGCCTGCGCCCCGTGGGCCGCGTTGGAGCCGCCTTCGCCTCCTTCGGCTGGAGCGGCGAGTCCCTCAACATCCTGACGGATTGGCTCAAGTCGGCCAAGGTCGAGGTCGTAGAGCCGGGCGTGAAGGGCAAGAACGTGCCCGATCACGCCAAGCTGGCCGAGTGCAAGGAACTCGGGCGTCAGGTGGCCAGGGCCATCAAGGCCAAGGTCGCCGAGGCCGAAGCCTAGGAATGGATATGGCACGGGGCAGGGAACTCAAACGGCGCATCCATGACCTCCTGGCCGGCGACGGCTGGGAGGACGGGCTGTCCGGACTGGCCGAACTGGGCCAGCAGGCCGTGGCACCGCTGTTCTCGGCCCTGTGCAGCTCCTCGCCCCTGCTGCGCTGGCGGGCCGTGACCGCCTTCGGGACGGTCGTCGCCGCGCTGGCCGCACGCACGCCGGAAAAGGCGCGCGTGGTCATGCGGCGCTTCATCTGGAGCCTCAACGACGAGTCCGGCGGCATCGGCTGGGGCGCGCCTGAAGCCATGGCCGAGATCACGACCCAGAGCCCCCTCGTGGCCGCCGAGTACCACAACCACGTCCTGGCCTACATCCACGAAGACCACTGCCGGCCCGACTGCTACCTGGAACACGCCCCACTGCGCCGCGGGGCGGTGTGGGGCGTGGGCCGGCTGGCCCAAGTCCGGCCGGACCTGGCCGGTTCGGCCGAACCGGATCTGCTCTGCGCCCTGGGCGACTGCGACGCGGGCATCCGCGGCCTGGCGGCGTGGGCCTGCGGCCTCCTGGGCCTCACCTCGGCCCTGCCGCGACTGGAGGCCATGACCGCAGACGCCTCCGCTCTCGAAATCTATCGCGACCGGGCCCTGGCGGAGACCTCCGTCGGGGCGCTGGCCACCGAAGCCATCACGCGGATCACGGGTTCATCACCCGCACACAACTAAAGGAGACTCACTATGGATGTGCTCATGTTATCCAGGCTTCAATTCGCCATGGCCACCATGTTCCACTTCATCTTCGTGCCCCTGACCCTCGGTCTCTCCATTCTGGTGGCCATCATGGAGACCAAGTACGTCCGCACCGGCGACGAGATGTACAAGCGCATGACCAAGTTCTGGGGCAAGCTCTTCGTCATCAACTTCGTCTTGGGCGTGGTCACGGGCATCACCCTGGAGTTCCAGTTCGGCACCAACTGGTCGCGCTACTCCGAATACGTGGGCGACATCTTCGGGTCGCTTTTGGCCATCGAGGCCACAGTGGCATTCTTCCTCGAATCCACGTTCCTGGGGGCCTGGATCTTCGGCTGGAACGTGCTCTCGCCCAAGATGCACGCCCTGTGCATCTGGCTGGTGGCCGGCGCGTCCAACCTCTCTGCCCTGTGGATCCTCATCGCCAACGGCTTCATGCAGAACCCCCTGGGTTACGTCATCCGCAACGGCCGGGCCGAACTGGCCGACTTCTTCGCAGTGGTCGGCAACCCCTTTGCCTGGCAGCAGTACGTGCACGTCCTGAGCGGCGCCTTCGCCCTGGCCGGCTTCTTCGTCATGGGCGTCTCGTCCTGGCATCTGCTCAAAAAACAGAACGTCGACTTCTTCACCCGCTCCTTCAAGCTGGGCATGGTCTTCGGCCTGGTCTTCTCCGTTCTCGTCGCGGTCCAGGGCCATCACCACGCCCAGGAAGTGACCAAGATCCAGCCCGCCAAGCTGGCGGCCATGGAATCCCTGTGGGAAACCCATGAGGACGGAGCGCCCATGTACCTGCTGGTCGTGCCCGACGAAAAGAACGAGAAGAACGCCGTCGAACTTTTCGGCATCCCCGGCGGCCTGTCCTTCCTGGCCCACAACGACTTCAAGGCCCCGGTCCAGGGACTCAAGGACTGGCCGGCCGACGAACGCCCGCCCGTCATGCTGACCTTCCTGTCCTTCCGGGCCATGGTGGGCCTGGGCACCCTCATGCCGCTCCTGTGCATTTGGGCCTTCCTGCGCCGCAACAAGCTGACCGAGACGCCCAAGCTCCTCAAGGCCATGCTCTTCGCCATCCCCGTGCCCTACCTGGCCATCGAGGCGGGCTGGGTCGTGGCCGAGGTGGGCCGGCAGCCGTGGATCGTCAACGGCCTCATGAAGACGGCCGACGCAGTCTCGCCCATCGTCACATCCCAGGTTGCCTTCTCCCTGGTGGCTCTGACCCTGCTCTACGCCCTGCTGGGGGCCGTGGACATCTACCTCTTGTTCAAATTCGCCAAGAAAGGCCCGGCCGAGGCGTAACCGTTCGGATCACAAGGAGGATTGACTCATGCTCGAAACCATCTGGTTCCTACTCTGGGGTGTGCTCTGGGCCATCTACTTCATTCTTGACGGCTACGACTTGGGCATCGGGACCCTGCTTCCGTTCCTCGGCAAGTCCGACACGGACCGCCGCATCATGCTCAACTCCATGGGCCCCTTCTGGGACGGCAACGAGGTCTGGCTGATCACCGCCGGCGGCGTGACCTTCGCCGCCTTCCCCAAGGCCTACGCGGTCATGTTCAGCGGGCTCTACACCCCGCTCATGCTCCTGCTCTTCGCCCTCATCATCCGCGGCGTGTCCCTCGAATTCCGCCACCAGGTCGACAGCCCGGCCTGGCGCAGGGTCTGGGACTGGGGCGCGACCATCGGCAGCTTCCTGCCCGCCCTGCTTCTGGGCGTGGCCTTCGCCAACATCTTCATGGGCCTGCCCCTGGACGAGAAGGGCGTGTTCCAGGGTAACCTGCTGACCCTCCTGAACCCCTACGGCCTGGCCGGCGGCGTTCTCTTCGTGCTGCTCTTCGCCATGCACGGGGCCCTGTGGCTGACCATCAAGAGCGAAGGGGATCTGCAGCGCCGCGCGGCAAACCTGGCCCGCAAGCTGTGGCCCGTGCTCGTGGTCCTCATCGGGGCCTTCGTGGTCCTGACGGTGATCTACACCAACCTGCTGGCCAACTACCTGACCAACCCGCTGCTCCTGGTGCTGCTGGTCGCTCCCGTCCTGGCCCTGCTGCTGCTGCGCCAGCAGATCGGCAAGGAGGACTGGTGGTTCGCCTGGGGCCTGTCCGCGGCCATGATCACCGGCCTGACCCTCTTCGGCGTGGTCGGACTGTACCCGGCCCTGCTGCCTTCGAGCATCAACCCGGACTACTCCATCACCATCGCCAACGCCGCCTCCAGCACCCTGACCCTGTCCATCATGCTGGGCGTGGCACTGGTCTTCGTGCCCATCGTGGCCGCCTACCAGTTCTGGCTGTACCGCACCTTCTCCCACAAGGTGACCGAGAAGGAACTGGGGCACGACGGCGCGTACTAAGGCCGCAACCTGTCCAGACCAACAAGAAAAGGGTGGCCTCGCAAGAGGTCACCCTTTTTCGTTGCCGCCGAATCGGACGGACGGGACGAACGGAGCCGGCGGCCGGAACCCGGCGTCAGAACACCCTGGCCGCGATGAGGCTGCCGGAAATGAAGACTCCGATGGTCGCGCCCAGGTTGGCGAAGATGACCACCAGCAGGATGCGGCTGACCGGGTTGGCCCAGAAACCCCTGACAGTCATGACGCTCGAGGGCAGCTCTTCGAGGTCCGAGACCGTGGGCTTCTTGACCCAGGCCTGGACCAAACCGGCCACCCAACCCGCAGCGATGAGGGGGTGCAGAGTGGTCACGGGCGCGGCCAGGAAGCTCGAAAGGATGGTCAGCGGATGGCCCAGGGCCGCCAGGGACCCGAGGGCCGCGCCGACGCCGGTCACCAGCACCCAGATGGAGAGGGCGTCCACGGAGGTGTCAGCGCCGCCGCGGAAAAACCCGATGACCAGCAATGCGACGAAAAAACCGGGCAGCCCCCATTTCCAGAAGACGCCCCACCTCGACGGCGGCGGCAGTTCCTCCAGCGGGGCCAGGTCGACGTCGTGTCCGAAGTGGAGCTGCATGCCCGGCACGTGCCCGGCGCCGACCACGGCCACGACGTTCTCGCCCGGGGCCTTGCGGATCTTCTGGGCCAGATAGATGTCGCGCTCGTCGATGAGACGCTCCTTGATCTGGGGGAAGTTCTCGGCGAAGGCGCCCATGATGGCGGCCAGCTGGTCCTTCTTCTTCATGTCCTCGATGAGGGTCTTGTCCACGTCGTCATCGACGAAGATGCTGGTCAGCATCTGGGTCAGGAGCTGGCACTTTTTCCAGAAGCCCAGGAACCCCCAGACCCGCTTCAAGGTGACCTGCACGTCGCGGTCGGCCAGGACCAGGATCGCCCCGGTCTCCTCGGCCAGACGCACGCCCTCCATCATCTCGGCGCCGGGCTGCACGCCCAGCTTGTCGCCGATCTTGCGGTAGAAGGCCTGCAGCACGAGCTGGATCATCAGGAAGACGGCCTTGCCTTCCTTGATGACCTTGTAGATATCCATGCGCTTCCAGTCGTCGCGGCGGGTCATGGCCTGATGGCGGGCCGGGCAGAGTTCGACGCAGATGGAATCGGGCCGGACGATCTCCACCGTCCGCCGCACATCCTCGACGCTTTCCTGGGAAACGTGGGCCGTGCCGACGAGGAAGAAGCGCTTTCCCCCCTCCTCGACCACGGTCACGCTTTCGGGCAGATTTTCAAATTCCACGGAATACCTCATGGGCCAAGCCCCGGACAACGTCCCGGCCAGAGCCCTGTTGCGTGATCAGGATGGGTTCCGTTATCCGGCAGTCCGGGGGAATGCAAGCCCGCCGGGGGCCCGTTGCAGGTCCGCAACATTTTTCCTTGTCAAATCGCGCACCCTGAAGCATGCGGTCACATGCAGCACCCGGAGAAGACATGACCACGAGCGATTTCGACCGGCGCATGGAGCGCGCCCCCTACTCGACCATCTGGAACCTGGCCTGGCCCCAGGTGGTCATGATGTTCTTCCACTTCCTCATCGGCTTCGTGGACGTCTGGGTGGCCGGCCGCATCGGCCGCGAGACCCAGGCCTGCATGGGCGTCATGAGCCAGGCCATGTTCTTCTTCATGGTCGTGGCCATCGCCCTGGCCAACGGCAGCGTGGCCGCCATCAGCCAGAGCTCCGGAGCCGGGCTGCCGCGGCGCATCCAGCGCTTCGTCGGCCTGGGCGTGGGCCTGGGCGTGGTCACGGGCCTGGCCATCCTGATCTTCGGACTGTGGTTCGACGAGCGCTTCCTGAACCTGCTACAGATCCCGCCGGAGCTCATGCCCATCGCAGGGTACCTGCTGGAGGTCAGCCTGTACCTCATGCCGGCCTACTACGTCTTCACCATCACCAACGCCTTCTTCCGGGCCCAGAAGATCGTGACCCTGCCCCTGTATTCCATGATCCTGGTCACGGGCGTGAACACCCTGGGCGACCTGGGGCTGGGCCTGGGACTGTGGGGGCTGCCCGAACTCGGCTACAAGGGCATCGCCTGGGCCACCTTCGGCTCCGTCGTCTGCGGCACAATCTACAACGTCGTCATGCTGCACCGCTGCGGCCTGCTCTGCGCACAGTGTTTCGCCCCGTGGCGCTGGACGCGCCTGGCCCTGCCCTACCTGATCAAGGTCGCCTGGCCGGCCGGGCTCATGCAGCTGGTCTGGCATTCGGCCTACATGGTCCTCTATGCCATCACCGCGAGCCTGCCCGAGGGCAGCGTCGTGGCCATGGCCGGCATGAGCGCCGGCGTCCGCGTCGAGGCCGTGCTCTTCCTCCCGGCCATGGCCTTCAACTTCACGGCCTCCATCCTCGTCGGCCACTACCTGGGCCAGGACCGCCGGGCCGAGGCCAAGCGCGTGGGCTACCGCATCATGGCCGTCGGCGTGGCGGCCATCAGCGTCTTCACGGCGCTCCTGTGGACGGTCGTCGGGCCGGTCACGGCCTTCATCGCCCCCGACCCCGAGGTGCAGGCCGAGGCCGTGAACTACCTGGCCTGGAACATGACAGCCCAGCCGCCCATGCTGGCCGCCATGATCCTGGGCGGGGCCTTCACCGGCGCCGGCGCAACCATGTACCAGGCGATCATCTTCGGCACTTCGGCGTGGCTTGTGCGCCTGCCTCTGGCCTACGTGCTGGGGCACGTCGTGCTGCGCTCGTCCGACGGCGTGTGGATGGCCATGTTCGCCTCGGTGCTGGTGCAATGCGGCACCATGTTCTACTTCTACCAGTTCAAGGACTGGTTCCGCTTCACCCTGCGCAAGAACAGGAGGCCCGCGTGAGCGAATTGCCCGGACACTACCTCGGCTCCGTAGCCAACTACGCAGCCGACACGCCCTGGGACCTGGAGTATTCCCTGACCCTCGACGCCCACGGCCACTACCAATTCTATTCGCGCAATTCCGAAGGCCTAGTCCGCCTGCGCCATGCCGGGACATCGGGGCGCGCCTTCGCGCAGTTCGCCGTGCAGAACGGCTTCGACGTCGACGATCTCCAGCGGGACCTGCGCTACATCGACAGCGGTTTCGCCGCAGACTTCTCGTCCTTCATGGATCAGCGCAACGCCAGGGCCTGAAGCCATGACTGAAGCCATCGAAAGGACGCCCCCGACCGTCCCCGCCGTCAGGAACGAAGCTCCCCGCCGCGACCAGGACCGCTCGTCCCCGACCCCGGCCGAACCCAGCCGCCCGACCCAAGATCCGCACAAGGGCTCCCTCGTAGACGTCTTCGTCTGACCCGCCCACGGCCAAGAAAGAATTGACGCTCCAGACAGCCCTGTATATTTGAAAAAACTCCCTGCCCGGGTGGTGGAATTGGTAGACGCCAGGGATTTAAAATCCCTTGTTCCTTGCGAGCGTGCGGGTTCGAGTCCCGCCCTGGGCACCATGACAATTCATAAAAAAAACGGATGGTTACCAAATGGTAAGCATCCGTTTTGTTTTTTCACCAGAAAAAACAACCATCCTAAAATACCCTATTTAGGCACTATGGCCTGCCGAGCCGTTTCGAACCACTCAATCTCTTAGGATTACACGGCAGGACATGAGGAACAATAAAGCCATCCCTGAAGCGTACACTGTCCTCAGGGTACTGATCATACGAAAACTGGAACGTTATGCGGTGACCAAAAAATCGCCGTTTCGGGGCGTCAGGCTAACGCCAACGCATGCACATCACTCCGCCGCTGTAAAGGATGAGGGAACCTCCCAGGCCCATGCTGGACGCCGTGCCTGCGCAACAGCCAATCAATCCGATGGTTGCAATGACAAGGGGAAATGGCTTGTAGATGAAATCCGGCAACCAGACTCGCATCGAAGACCTCACTGATTCGTTTCGCCCGGTTTGGACATGACGTTTTCCACTCTCCGTCATCATGTTATGATCGATTCAGGCATTCATTCCGACAAGCACGACAAAACCATCACGGAATCCCATACAGAACAACAGGCTATTTTATCAAGCATAAAATAATATTTTCGAATGTTTTTTCGCGGAACATTTATACAGATCAGAATTGTTTGATTACTGATTCCGGTGACAGAAAATTTCTCGATAATCAAATCGGTCACGCCGGGGTACACCGTGGACTCGAAGACCACCACGGCCCCCGGCTTCAGGTTGCGCCCCACGATCCTGCTCGCGCTCTCCACCGGCGAAAGGTCGGGCCGCCTGTTCCGGCCGATGGGAGTCGGCACGGCCACGATGACGAAATCCGCATCCTTCAGGCGCGAGGCATCCGTAGTCGGCTCGAAATGCACGGCCGCCGCAAACCCGGCGGCGTCCACTTCGCCCATGGTGTCGATATGCTTTGTGTAATTGGCGACCTTCTGCTCGGACAGGTCGAAGCCGATGGTCTTGAATTTCTTGCCAAACTCGATGGCCAGAGGCAGGCCGACGTATCCTAGGCCGATGACGGCGATGGTTTCTTTCATATGTGCGCGTGGTGAAGCGTGAATGATATGAGGGGTAAAGGCGGGATGCTTTCGTGAACCCTTTCGCCCGCCGGCCGTGCGTCCGGCAAAAACCGACGCTCCCCCGATTTCCAATCAAACCGCCGGGATAATACAAATCCCGTGCCAGCAACTCCCAGCCTCCAGGCAGCCGGAAAGCCGCGCCACGAGCGGGTTTTGCGCTTCATTTCGGCCGGGCGCGAGACGCTCGGCCAGTCTGATTTGATTGGACTGGGCGAGAAAGGCAGTGGCGGGAAGGCGGAGGCGGCGGGGAAGGCAGCGACTCGATGACGTCTTCACGCATCGCTGCCGCTGCATCTGTCGATGGTCCGCGCTCCCCTGGAGCGGTTTCGTCGCGGCCTTCGATGTTTGTGTCCTGAGGCGGGGCCGTGGTCAGCGGCGAATTTTTCTCCCGAAACCCAGCAAACCGAGCAGTCCGATGCCGAGCAGAAACACGGAGGACGGCTCCGGGACGGCGTTCACAGGCGGCGCCGACGATATGGCCCCGATCGCATCTATGTCGGCCCCGACCGTCTCGCCGGTCTGAGCGCCTTCATTGCCGTCATCCGTCAGTCGAACGTATGAGAAATAGTCCGTCTGATCCCATCCGAAAAAATCGATGTCGATTCCTGAAATGCTGCCGAATACCTTGCCGACGTCATACCACATAATGCTGTCTTTGCTGATTGCGACGAACGTATCCTCCACGTCCGGCCCGATTTCGAATATCCACAAATCCAGGTTCGCGTCTCCGCTCCCGGTCAGGGAATTGTCCGTGAATCGAAGCGTTATGCTCCCCCCGTCACCGAGCGAGACATAACCGAGCGTGGGGCCTTCCGGATAGTCCGGAATGCCTACGGCTTCCAACGGTTCGAGATAGGCCGCCCCCGGTTGCCCGCTATTCACGACGGGATCGAAGGAGAACACCGCGTCCGCGAATGATGCCGCACCGTCGGGGAACTCTACCCCGTGATAGAGCGCTGACCACGCGACACCCGTGACACCGAGCACGAATATGAGTGTCGCCAGAAAAAACGATACCTTTTTCATGGCCCCCTCCTTTGAGGAAAATGGAAACATGCCGGGAAATTCCACCCTCTGCGCATCAATAACCATACCGATTTGCAACGCACCGACATGATTCACAATTATAAGAACAGCGCAGAACGCGCATCGAGCATCTGTAAAAATTCACGACCGACGGCCATGCGCGCTTTCACGGCCATGTTCTGTAACCGCTCAAGAGATACAGCGTGTTAGGATATGCGGGACGGGAAATGGCCCTGGATATGCCTGAAAAAGAGGCCCCGACCGATTGTAAGATTTTCGATACGGATTCTTGGAAGATATGCCTATGCGCCTCTCCCGCGCCTTTGGCACTTCTCCCGACCTGTGGATGAACATGCAAAAGACTCGGGATCTATGGGAAGCAGAACACGAGCGCACCGTCCGGGAGACCTTGAAGCCTTTGCCCGGAGTGCACGGTGTCAGCGCCGAGACTGTTATAACGTAGCCAGAGGGTCTTCCTATCGGCGCAACGGTCTGAAGGGGATGGGAGAGTGACATATCTCAACCGTTATCCTCGCCTCCATCCCAAATACGTACCAAGCCGAATTTCCTCACATTGCGGACTGTGGCAACTCCCGAATCTGGCCTGAGCACATTGACACGCACTAAAAAAAAGTACAGAGAGGGCTACATGGCATGGTCGGTTACCTTTACCGCGAAGGTGGCAAAAAAATGCAGGACGTTGCCTTTAGGAGTCAGGAAATCCCTAGTGCTGCTGGCGGCAGAGATCGAAGAGCGCGGCCCTGTCCGCGGCGATTGGCCCAATTATTCAAAACTCGGTCCCAGACGCCACCATTGCCACATAAGAAGAGGACGACCAACTTACGTTGCGGTGTGGGAAGAGTGTGACGGAAGCGTTAACCTTATCGAGATCACTTATGTTGGCACACACGAAAAAGCCCCTTACTGAAAGCATCACGATCTGCCTGACCGGCCCTGTACGTAGAAAAGAAGAACTCCTGAACAAAATTGCGGACACGGGATTTTCGGTTCGAGAGGATTCCGCATCCGTCCCCTGGCGCGAAGCCCTGAACGTATCGCAGCAGGATCTCCCGGGCGCATTTCTTGCCGGGGCCAGGTTCAGGGAAGGGTTGACCCAGGAGCAACTGGCCGCCGCAACGGGAATCCCCAGACGGCATATTTCGGAAATGGAGAACAACAAGCGCCCCATCGGAAAGAAGAACGCCCGCAAGCTGGCCGAAGCGCTCCATGTCGATCCGAGGGTCTTCCTGTCTGCGTAACGGAGGAGAGGGGATGGAGGCAGAGTCTAAGCGCGAGGGAGTCTACTATCATTGCTGTCGTTGTCTCTCTCGAGGAAGAGGTAGGCAGGTCAGTTGTTCCTTGCCGACAATCAGCCCGGGTCTCTGAGACCAAAAACCAACCAATTATTATATTCAATAGCATGACATCTTTA
Organism: Desulfomicrobium escambiense DSM 10707; assembly: GCF_000428825.1. Lineage (NCBI taxonomy): Bacteria > Pseudomonadati > Thermodesulfobacteriota > Desulfovibrionia > Desulfovibrionales > Desulfomicrobiaceae > Desulfomicrobium > Desulfomicrobium escambiense. The sequence goes on from NZ_AUAR01000003.1 coordinate 68,465, forward strand.
ACAAAAAAATCATACTGAGATCCCTCGAAATCCCCAATCCGCCATATTCCCGGCATCCTGCAGTCCGTACCTGGCCGGCTCTTCGGCGAGCGCATGGCTTGCCGGCCTTACCACTGGGGCATACCCGCCGCCTGAACAGCCCTGATAGATGCACTGTCATGTAATGACCCGCCTTCGCTATGGCAGCCCCCACAGCGAACTTCAGTCCGTCAACCCGCGGGAGCCGCAGGGGGAGCCCCGCCGCGGTCATTCCCGCCCGGTGTTTTCCCCCGTGTCCCCGAGCGGCTCGGCAGGGACTTTCGAAACCAGGATCTTGTCGATCCGCTGCCCGTCCATGTCCACGATCTCGAAGCGGAAGCCCTTGTGGATGAAGGAATCGGCTTCGACCGGGACCCCGTCGAGGTGGTGGAGCATGAAGCCGCTGACGGTGTTGAAGGACTGAACTGCCCGGTCCCCGTGCACGTCGAGGCCGAGCCTGTCGAAGACGTCGTAGAGCGGCGCGTGGGCATCGACGAGATATGAGCCGTCCTCGCGCTCCAGGATTTCGGGGTGATCCAGGGGGTCGTCCCGGATCTCTCCCACCAGGGATTCGAGGATGTCCGTGGGCGTGACGAGCCCCTGGATGTCCCCGTACTCGTCGATGACGATGGCGATCCTGTTGCCGGTTTCCTTGAAGCTCCGGAGGAGGGACAGGGCCGGGAATGACTCCTGGATGAAGATCGGCTCCTGCAATGCGCTGCGCAGGCCCTCCGCGTCGGCTCCGCACCCGTAGAGATCCTTCACGGCGACGAAACCGGCCAAATTGTCCGGGGAGCCGTCGACCACAGGGTAGTACGAGTGGTTGGCCTCGCGCATGACATCCCCGTTCTTCTCCGTCCCGTCGTTCAGGTCGAGGTGCACGATGCGCGAGCGGTGGGTCATGACGGCCGACACCCGCAGGTCCGCGAAGCGCATGACGCGGTGGAGCATGTCCTTCTCCTGCGCCTCGATGACGCCGCGCACCCGCGCCTCGTCGATGACGGAGCGGACGTCGTCGTCCGTGAACGCGTGCCCGTCGTCGCGAATCCCGAACAGCCGGCTCAGGGCCCGGACATTGTGCGAGATGACGGCCACGACGGGCCTGGCCGCAATCTGCACGACCCTGATGACCGGGGCGATGGCCTTGGCCGACGCGTTCGGGGAAAAGAGGGCGATCCGCTTGGGCAGAAGCTCCCCGAAGATGAGCGTCAGATAGGTGATGGCCGAAACCGTGACGAAAACGGCCACGCCTTCGGCCATTTCCGTGGACAGGCCGGCGGCCCCGGCGATGCGCGCCGCGAGAAGCTCCGAAATCGTCGCGCCGCTGAACACGCCCGTCAGAATGCCGATAAGCGTGATGCCCACCTGGACCGCCGACATGAAGCCCTCGGGGTGTCCGGCCAGTTCGAGGACCATGGCCGCCCTGGCGCTTCCCCTCCTGGCCTCCTTCTTGAGCTGGTGCCGCCGGGCCGTCAGCACGGCGATCTCGGACATGGAGAAGACCCCGTTGATCCCGATCAGCAGGACGATAAAGCATATTTCGAAAACGAGAACGGACATTCGTCAGCCTCACTGTTGCAGTGCTTGAACCGCCCCTCGTGGGCGCCGCAACCCTACATATGACCTCTCCCGGATTTCGAGGCAAGACGCACCCCACCGCACGGACGGCATTGCCGGGCCGCGACGGCGCTCACGGGCCCGCATCCGGCGAAACGTCTCACACGGGCCCCGGCGTCACAGCACCTCGGCCCGGTTCACGCGATGCGACGTCGCGAACGACGCTCGCACACCGCATGCAATACAGCGGGCATTTCTCAACAAATCTCTTGTGTGCGGATTTTCGCTCGTGTACACATCGCAAAATTAATTTCCCATATCGATCATCATGCAGCGCTGAACGATAACGCATCACATTTTACGTCATTGCGCCGCAAAACGATCATCATTACCAATACACAACCAGCGAAAATGCTCCCGGCGAAAACAACACCTCTTTCAGCAACATCATTCAGCGCACAACCGGCAAACTCATGAACATGAAAATCAGAACCAAACTCATCCTTGTTGTGTTCCTTCTGTGGCTCTTCGGGTCGGCGCTTCTTGTCCTACTGTCATACGACACCGCCAGGAAACAGCAGATAGAAAGCATACGGACCCGTGTCCGCGACTATGCCGCCCTGGGCGCCATGAGCATCCCGGCCGAAGAGCACGCCCGGCTTCTCGCGCCGGAGGACGAACAGGGCGAGGCCTACGCCCGGATCGCCGATACGCTCCGCGGCATCAAGGCCAACAGCTCGGACATCCAGTTCGTCTACACGTTCAGGCGCAGCGCCGACGGGTCCATCGTCTTCGTCGTCGATGCCGACGAGGAGGAAAAATCCCACCTGGGCGACGTCTACGACGACCCCACCCCCCTCATGGAGCAGGCGGCCCAGAGCCTTGCCGCGCCGGAGGTGGAAAAGGACTTCTACGAAGACCAGTGGGGGACGTTCCTGAGCGCCTACGCGCCCATCAAGACCCCGGACGGCAGGCTGGACGCCGTCCTCGGCGTGGACATCTCCGCCGGGAGCGTCCGGGCCATGTCCATGACCCTGCTTTGGCACATGGCCCTGTGTTTCGCCATCATCACGGCAGCCATGATCCCCGGCATCATCTTTTTCGCCAGGAGAATGGTCCGGCCCATCGCCGACTGCGTGGATTTCACGGGCCACCTCGCCCAGGGGGATTTTTCCCGGGACGTCCCGGACACGCTCCTGGCACGCATGGACGAGATCGGCGACTTGGGGCGGGCCTACGGGTCCATGATAGCCAATACCCGGGGTCTGCTGCGCAACATGCAGGAAGGGATGCAGACCCTCGCCGCCTCCGTGGAGAACTTCTCCGCCTTTGCCGCCCAGACCACCTCCGGCATCCACGTTCTGTCCGACAATACGACGGCCGTGACGGCCGCGGCCCGTGAAATGAACGCCGGCACCGTGTCCGTGGCCGCGAGCATGGAACAGACATCGACCAACCTAGCCTCCGTGGCCGGCGCCACCGAAGAGATGACCTCGACCATCGCCGAGATCGCGGCAAACTCCGAACGGGCCCGCGTGACGACCGATAGCGCCTCCGCCCAGGTCGAAAGTTTCGCCAGGGTGCTGCGGGAGCTCGGCGCTTCGGCCGACGAAATCGGCAAGGTCACGGCGACCATCGCCGACATCTCCAGCCAGACCAACCTGCTGGCGCTGAACGCCACCATCGAGGCGGCCCGGGCCGGCGACGCCGGCAAAGGTTTTGCCGTGGTCGCCAACGAGATCAAGGAACTGGCCCGCCAGGCCGCGCAGGCCACGGACGACATCAGGGCCAAGATCGAGTCGATCCAGGGCGCGACGGGCAGCGCCGTGGCCAACATCGAGGGCATCGTGCGGATCATCGACGACGTGAACAGCTTCGTGGTGTCCATCGCGGCGTCCATCGACGAACAGTCGGCCGTGACCCGCGAACTGGCCACGAACATCGCCGAGGCAACGGGCGGGGTCCGGGACGCCAACAAGCGCACGGCGAACATGTCGGCCGCCTCGGGCGAGATCGCCGCGGACATTGCCGCGGTGGACGCCGTCGCCTCCGACATCCGCTGCGGCTGCTCGCAGGTCCAGGACAACCTGGCGAATCTGACCAGGCTGGCGGCGCAATTGCGCGAAATGGTCGCACGCTTCACCATCTAGGCAGCGGGCTCAAAAAACGTACGCCGCGTCCGGTCATACAATGACTGGACGCGGCGTCATGCGTGTCCGCAACAAGAAATTCCTGTCGAGCGAGACCCAAGCGGGATCAGACGGCCGTTTCCTGGGGCTTGTCCTGCGGCTGGGGCTTCGGGGTGGGCCCGGTCCCGTTGTGCGGCTCGACCATTTCGAGCCATTCCAGAAACGGCATGAGAAAGCGCATGAACTCCCCGACAGGCACGCCCTTGTCCTGCAGCCAGCGAAAGAAGGCTTCGGGGATACCGGTCAGCTCGGCAGCCATGCGGATACCGTCCTCGCGCCAGCCTTCGAGCTTCGCATCCTTTTCCGGGTCGGCTGCGGCCAGGACGATCAAGCCGTCCAGGCCTGTCCGGCTCGCCCCGGAGGCACGTTCACCCCAAGACCAGGACTCGGACACGGCCTGCGAAAAAGCGCCCAGCGCAGCTTCAGGCACGATGCGTGGAACGGGTTGACCGCGTTCCGCCTGGCCGCCTGAAGCAGCCATCGGCTCCCCGGAATCGTCCCAAGACACGGCCGCAACGCCCACGCAGGCGACGATGAGCGCGCCGGCGAGCAGACGTCTCGGCCAGCCCGCACCGCCATGTCGGTGGGAGATGTTGTATTCCTGCAACGGGCCGCCTTGGCGGGGTGTCTCCTTCATGCTTCCTCCGGTGTTGAACGATGCTCAGCTCCGCATGCGGCGCTCCCACTGGAAATCGCGGCTGGTGACCACGTCTTCCATGCGCCGAAGCCTCCGGTCCAGGCTCTCGAACTTGCGTTTGATGCGCTCCAGGGCGCCGGTTCTGGAGGTGGAATAGGAATCGTAGAATTCCTGCTCGTCGGTGTTGCGGATGGGCACCACGGGCTCCATCTTCATAACCAGGGCCGCGATGAGGTACAAGAGCCCGACGGGCCAGATGCCCGTGATGAGGAACAGGACGACCACGATGGCGCGCAGGAGTCCCACCGACAGGTCGAACTGCCTGGCAAGCCCCGAACACACGCCCAAAAACATCCCGTCGCGCGCGCGGTACAGCCTGCGCCGTTCCTCGATGGGCCGACGCCAGCGCGAGCCGAAGCCCCTCTCGCGGCCCATGCGGCGGCCTCCGTATCCGTATGCCTTCATGACTGCTTCTCCTTCTCCAGCAGGATCGTCTCAAGGGTCTCGATGCGCTCTTCCATGCGCGCCAGGCCCTGATACATCTCCTGGATCATCTGCGCCTCGCTTTCGCCCCCTTCGCGGCCAGTGCGCGTGAACAGACGGATGATCCCGAAGATCACCGCGCCGATCAGCAGCAGGCCAGCCGCCATGAGGATGACGAAAAAGCTCAAGAGATGTTCCATGCGCGTACTCCTTGGGTGTTCGTTCATGCGTAGCCGAAGCCGCCGCCCGAGCCAAACACATTTTCACGAACCGTCATTTCTGTCTGGAGGAGCGCATGGCCGCCAGCTGCTCCTCGATCTCGTCCCCGCCTTCGAGCAGCGCGAACGCCTGTTCCAGATCGCGCCCGCGGCGCGGCGCCGCCAGCTCGGCCTCGGCCTCCATGCGCTCGATGCGCTGCTCGAACTGGTCGAAGCGCATGAGCACCCCGGCGGACTGCGCGCGGGTGGCGTTGGCGCGGGCCTTCAGGCGCTGATCGGCGCGGACCACGCGCTTGGCCAGGCTGCGCTGCCGCTCCTTGGCCGATTCGAGCTTGGCCTCCAGAAGATCGATATCCTCGCGGGCCTGCTCGATGAGCACGGAAAAGCGTTCCACTTCGCGCTCCAAGCCGTCGCAGGCGCGCTCGGCCGCGAGCTTTTCGGCCAGGGCCTCGCGGGCCAGATCCTCGCGGCCCCGGTCCATGGCCAGGCGGGCCCGCCCATCCCAGAGACCGACGCCGGTGCGAGCCTGATCCTGCTCGCGCACGATGCGCTTCTGATCGGCCATGAGGCCGGCGCAGGAGGCCTTCAAATCCACAAGGGTTTCCTCCATCTCCTGGATCATCAGCCGGATCATCTTTTCGGGCTCTTCGGCCCTGTCCAGCATGGAATTGATGTTCGCGCTGACGATATCCTTGAACCGGGTGAAAATGCTCATCTCGTCCTCCCATGATGCCAGTTGCTGTCTTCGATCGCATCTGACTGAGCATGGCTCGTGCCATGGCCGGCTTATTCGCAACACCCTGGAATCACGTTACTCCGGAGAATCATCCGCAAGGACGAGCGGCGATTTATTGCAAAATTTGGCTAAATAAGCCATCATATGGTCATGAGTACCATATTGAGACATCCGCCTCTGGAAGCCCTCGGACAATCCGACGCGTTCCTGCACTTCCAGGAACGCCTGTCCAAGGTCGCGCGCGTGGACCGGCCCGTTCTCATCATCGGGGAGCGCGGGACCGGCAAGGAACTCGCCGCGGCGCGGCTGCACTACCTGTCGCCGCGCTGGCAGGCCCCCCTCGTGACGCTCAACTGCGCGGCCCTGGCCGGCTCGCTCCTGGACTCCGAACTGTTTGGGCACGAGGCCGGGGCCTTCACAGGCGCCGTGTCCAGGCGCAAGGGACGCTTCGAGAACGCCGACGGCGGCACCCTCTTTCTGGACGAGATCGCCAACCTGTCCATGGAGGCCCAGGAAAAGATACTGCGCGTAGCGGAATACGGAACCTTCGACCGCGTGGGCGGCGGCGCGCCCGTCGAGGTCAGCGTCCGCCTGATCGGCGCGACCAACGCCGACCTGCCGGCGTTGGCCAGGGAGGGGAAATTCAAGGAGGACCTGCTGGACCGGCTGAGCTTCGAGGTCCTGACCATCCCGCCCCTGCGCGAGCGCGAGGGGGACGTGGAACTGCTGGCCGGACACTTCGCCACGCGCATGGCCGTGAACCTGGGCCTGCCGGAGCGCCCCGTCTTCTCGGACGAGGCCATGGCGGCGCTGCTGCGCCATGCCTGGCCGGGAAATGTGCGGGAGTTGCGCAACGTGGTGGAGCGGGCCGTCTACCGGGCCGAAGACATGGCAGTGACCGATGTGGACTTCAACCCGTTCGGTTCGGGCACCAGGGCAACGGCGCACAGGCCGTTGCCGACGCCCCCGGATCACGCCGCCGGCAACGAGCCGCGCCTTGCAGACCTTGGCCTGCCGTTGCCGGAGGCCCTGCGCGAGGTCGAGGCATCCTACCTACGCACCGCGCTGGAACGCAGCCGTCACAACCAGAAACGCGCCGCGGAACTTCTCGGGCTGACCTACCACCAGTTCCGGGGCTTGTTCCGCAGACTCAGGGATACGCTGTGACCGCCCGCGCCGCCGGACCCAAAATGCTCATCAGGCGAGAGCGCACAGGCTATCACCCGAGCACACTGACGTCGCTGACCGTTGAGCACGGGACATCCCCACAGGAGTCCCGTCACCGTCATCGCGAGCGCAGCGCGGCCTGGTCGGGCAACGCGCGAGATCCATCTTCGGCTTGCAGCGAAATTTCAACCAAAAAACAGTGAAAAACTGGATTGCCGCGTCGACGACTTCTCGCAATGACTGGCGTCCACGATGAGCCATCCCAACTGAACGAGTCCAAAAGCCGACCTGTCGCGACGCACAAGCCCATGGACGCGCGACCCGGTTGCCAAAAAAAAACCGCCCCCATGAGGGGGCGGTTTGAAACTCGTCCTGGCATTCCGGCCGGGATCGAAGAACCTGGCCGGAAACAGCGGGAACTAGTTGGCGGTAGCCTTGAACTCGCAGCGTCTGTTCTTGGCCCAGGCTTCTTCGTTGGCACCGGCGACAGCGGGACGCTCTTCGCCGAAGCTCATGATGGTCAGCCTGGTGGGCTCGATGCCCATCATGACCAGGTAGTCATAGGCAGCGCGGGCGCGGCGCTCGCCGAGAGCCATGTTGTATTCGTTGGTGCCGCGCTCGTCGCAGTGGCCTTCGACCAGCAGGGACAGGGCCGGGAAAGACTTCAGCAGTTCGGACTTCTCGGTCAGGATCTGGCGGGATTCCTCGGTCAGATCGCTCTTGTCGAAGGCGAAATAGATGCGGTCGGCGCCGATCTTGTCGATGGCCTTGAGCTGGGCGTCATTCACGCCGCTCGGAGCGGCGGCGGAACCTTCGCCGGCGCCGGAGGCGGTGGTGCCCGCCGGGGTGGAGGCAACTTTCTTCGCACAACCGCCGGCCATGGCCAGCGCAAACACCAGCATCAACAGTACAGTCAACTTCCTCATGAGATTCCCCTTTTTGCAAAAACAGTTTAAATTGTGAGAATGGAATAAATCGATGCGTGGGAAAGTACACTATTTCTTTTTCGTTGAATAGATGGAATCTGCATGGTTGCCGCATTTTTTTGTCCGGGATGGCCCGCAGGCGCACGACCCGGGCCAGTCGGGCGGGGGAGATGGACAAACTGCCCGGCAATGAGGGCTCGCCGTGTTTTCGGCAGCTCATCCTTGCAATGATTTTCAGCTGTGGTAATTTCTGTGCATGGAACAGACCATACACACAAATGAAATAATTACCGGGAGGTAGAGCCATGAGCATGTTCAAGAGAATTCTCTGCCCTGTGGATTTTTCGGACGCCAGCGCGGCCATCGCCAGGACGGCCCGCGAGTTCGCCCTCAAGTTCGGCGCCGACGTCCTCGTGGTCTACGTGGCGCCGTCCATGATCCAGTACGAGATCTTCGACCTGCCCGCGGCGTCCCTGCCGCAGCTCGTCGGCGACATCGTCAGCGGCGCGGAGAAGACCATGGGGGACTTCGTGGCCAAGCACTTCGAGGGCGTCAGCGCCACGGGCAAGGTCGTCAGCGGCGACGCGGCCGAGGCCATCGTCAACCTTGCGGAAGCGGACAAGGCGGACATCATCATCATGGCCACCCATGGCCGGCAGGGCCTGAACCGTCTCCTTTTCGGCTCCGTGGCCGAGAAGGTGGTCAAGACATCCCCCGTGCCGGTCATGACCCTGCGCCCCGAATGATTTCCACCCTGCGGCCTTCGGGCCGCAGGGCCCCTTTTCCATGGACACCGGCTCTCCGCTCTCCCGCCTGCGCTGCCGCTGCGGCACGCCCTGCGCCGTCTGCGCGTATGTCCTGACCATGCTCGGCGTGGCCTGGGCCGTACTCGGCGGCGCGGAAACCATGGGCTATAACTGGCAGTGGTACCGTGTCCCGCGGTTCATCCTGCTGCCCGACGGGAGCCCCGGACCGCTGCTGCAGGGGGCGGGCGTCACGCTGCTGGTCTCGGGCCTGGGCCTAGCCGGCGCCGCGGTCCTCGCCCTGGGCACGGCGCTGCTGCGCCTGTCCGGCTCCCTGGTCGGCCGGGCCCTGGCCCGCGTCTACCTGGAACTGATCCGCAACACGCCCCTGCTGGTCCAGATCTTCTTCATCTACTTCGTCCTCGCCCCGGCCGTGGGCCTCGGTCGCATGGCCTCGGCGGTGCTGGCCCTGTCGCTGTTCGAGGGGGCCTACGCCTCCGAGATCATCCGCGCCGGCATCCTCGCCATCCCGCGCGGGCAGTGGGAAGGCGCCCTGAGCCTGGGCATGACCAGGGGCGCCATCTACCGCCAGGTCATCCTGCCCCAGGCCCTGCGCAACATCCTGCCGCCGCTGACCAGCCAGGGCGTGTCCCTGATCAAAGACTCCGCCCTGGTCTCGACCATCGCCATCTACGACCTGACCATGCAAGGCCAGGCCATTGTGGCCGAAACCTTTCTCAGCTTTGAGATCTGGTTCGTCGTTGCCGCCATTTACCTGCTTTTCACCGGCATCCTGTCGTCGCTGGCCAGACTTCTGGAAAGGCAGTCACCTACACCCCATCTGGAGGACTCATGTACAGAATGATCCTTATACTGCTGTGCAGCCTGATTCTCGGAACGTTTCCCGCAGACGGGCGGGCCGCAGAAAAAAGCGTACTCGACCAGGCCCTTGAGCGCGGGGTACTGCGCGTGGGCTTCGACACCTTCGTGCCCTGGGCCATGAAGGACAAGAACGGCGAGTACATCGGCTTCGAGATCGACGTCGCCCGGCGCCTGGCCGCGGACATGGGCGTGCAGGTCGAGTTCGTGCCCACCAAGTGGTCGGGCATCATCCCGTCGCTGCTGACCGGAAAGTTCGACATCATCATCGGCGGCATGGGCATCCAGCCGGCCCGCAACCTCAAGGTCAACTTCAGCAACCCCTACGAGTTTTCGGGCATGTCCATGGTCGCCAGCACGGCGGCCGCGCCGGGGCTGTCCGCCCTGGCCGACTTCGATAAGCCCGAGATCGTCCTGGCCGCCAAGACCGGCGCCACGTCCGTAGCCGCGGCCAAGAAGCACATGCCCAGGGCTACGGTACGCATGTTCGACGACGAGGCCCAGGCCCTGCAGGAGGTCCTGAACGGCCGGGCCCACGCCATGGTCGCCTCGGCCCCCTTCCCGGAACAGCAGGCCATCCGCAACAAGGACAAGCTCTACCTGCCCCTGGCCGGGGATACGTTCACCAAGGAACCCATCGGCTTCGCCGTGCGCAAGGGCGACGCCGACTTCCTGAACTTCCTGAACAACTGGATTCTGGTGGCCGAGTCCGAGGGCTGGCTGGCCGAACGCTATGACTACTGGTTCAAGACCGTGGACTGGGAAGCGCAGATCAAGTGAGGCCAGCAACGCGCCCGGATTCCGCAGGCGCGCCCCGCTCGGGGGGGCGCCGCCGGCCGGGCCTGAACCGGCTTGATTTCGTTTTGCTGGGGCTGCTGACGGCAGGTCTGGCGTTTGTAGTCTGGCGGGTGCAGGCCCTCGGCGGCGCGGCCTGGGAATGGCACGTGCTCGGGCACTACCTGCTGCGGGAGGACGGACGTCCGGGCCTGCTGCTCCAAGGCGTGTTCACGACCATCCGTCTGACATGCTGGTCCGCCGTCATCGCCCTGTTCCTGGGCGTGTGGGCCGGCATGGCCCGAACAAGCCCCAGCCTGTACCTGCGTCTGGTGGGCGGCACCTATGTCGAACTGTGCCGCAACCTGCCGCCCCTGGTGCTCGTCTTCCTGTGCTATTTCTTCCTGGCCGACCGGATCGCCCCGGCCATCGGCTTGCAGGACGCCCTGCGCACGGCCCCGGAGTGGGTCAAGGCCATCGCCGGCGTGCTCGTCGGGCGCATCGATCAGGTCGACGCGTTCGTCACGGCGGCGTTCACCCTGGGGCTCTACGAAGGCGCCTACGTCGCGGAAATCGTGCGCGGCGGCGTGTCCTCGGTCGGCGCGGGACAGTGGGAGGCGGGGCGCGCCCTGGGTTTCCCGCGCCCGCAACTGCTGCTGTTCATCATCATGCCCCAGGCCGTGCGGAACATGATCCCGCCCCTGGCCGGCCAGATCATCTCCACCATCAAGGACTCGGCCATCGTCTCGGTCATCTCCATCCAGGAACTGACCTTCCAGGGCATGCAGCTCATGGCCACGACCTACCTGACCATGGAGGTCTGGACCTGCGTGGCCCTGCTGTACTTCGCCCTGACCTTCTCCTGCTCCCTGGCCGCAACCCGTCTGGAACAGCGCCTGCAAAGAAGATACACGGTCTGATCGCCACCCCTCGCTCATGGGTTGGCGAAGAACGGCGGCAGTCCAAAACCCGCCCGGATGTAAGGCAAGCGATCAAAGCCCCTCTGCTGCCCATGAGGATGAACCGACCGGCGGCCGTCCAGAACGCGTTCTGAACGGCCGCCTAGAATTCGCAGCGGACGCCGGCGTAGTACCCGCGCCCGCTCACGAACCCCTGCAGGCCCGCCGCATCGGCGACACCCGTGTGCGGATCCGCACTGAAGACGTTGTACACATCAAGCAGTAAGCTCACGGTCAGGAGCTCTTCCTTGAGGACATCGAACTCCAGGGAGACATCCGTGATAAGTCCGCCGGATATGACGCCCCCCCTGTAGGCCTGGTTGTAACCGCCATCGGCGTTGAGCCACTGGGAACTCTCGGTCGTCGGCTTGGACGCCGTGGTCCCGTAGGGCGTGTCTGCCGCGACGCGCTTGTCGGCCACCAACCCGGTTGTGGAATCCCGCCACCGGGAAACGCAGTTGAGGCGCAGGCGCTCGTCGTAGAAGCTGCCGAGCCAGTCCAGCGTCACGACCAGCGGCGCATTGAAATCATCCGCCGGCAGGTCGCTACGGGCGATAAGCTGGCCTTCGTAGTAGACCCTGTCGTAATCGTACGGATAGCCGCCAGAGATCAGATTGACATTCGTGTCGCCGTCGTACGCGCCATCGAACGTCTTCAACCGTGACTTTGTGGCGCCGAGTGTCACCGTATGCGTGCCAAAGCGCTCCGTTTCGAACGCCCGGGACAGGCTGGCGGTTATGCCGTCATACGTGCTCTTGCCGTCATTGGTCAGCTGGTAGGTCTCCTTGTCTTCTGTCTTACTGACCAGCTGATCCCGGTGATCGCGGTGCACCAGTTCAAGCGAGTAGTCGAATCCTGCCGCCATGCCGCCGAATCCGCCCATGAGCTCATCCGAATGGGGGGTATCCAGCCCCCTGGCCTCGTAGTTCCGGTCATTGCCGACGACAAGGCGCTGGATGCCCGTAACGCGGTTGGTCGACGTGGTGTAGTTCGGCCTGTAGCGGTCAAATGCGTAGGCCCTCAACTGGCCGCCGTAATAGCGGCTGGCTCCGGCCACCAGGGTCAGGGTCCCGTCGCCCATCGTGTCGAGTTCCGCCTTGAAACGGGGAGCGAAGTTCCTGTTGAACGAGAAATCGTCGTAGTCGAGCCGCAGGCCAGGAGTGAGGGTCAGCCGCCCCCATTCAACTTCGGCCTGGAGATAGCACCCGACGGTGTTGAGCGTATTTTCTTGGTTATACTCGAAATAGTCGATGACCGTCGCGGTCTTCGCGGTCAATCCTTCGACTCGGGCGGCCTCGTTCCACAGGTTCGTCGTCACGTTGGCGACGTCAACTCCTGTCGATAGGCGCCAAAAAACATCGCCAGTGGCCAGTTCCGGCAGTTCGAGTTCCAGGCCCGCATCCAGATTGCGGTCCCGGGAGGTGCCATCCCCCACCCCTCCGCGCTTCTCGTTCGTCAGCCCGTCGCTGTACCAGACGTTGCTCTTGGAGTCGCGGCTGAACCCGCTCTGCGCATATGCGACCCGCCCGGTCAGGGTGCCCCAGTCCGCACGCACCTTGGCCGAGCCGCCCAGACGCAAGGCTTCGTTCCCCATCGCCCAGTCGCTGTCGAGCCATGACGGTCTCCACCGGGCCTCGGAATACGGGGCGTAGGTTGCGTCCAGCGTGATCGTCAGATCCGACGCGGGCTCCAGGAGCGCCTTGGCGAAAAAATTCTCGCTCGTGCGATGCTGGGAGCGTTCGCTGTACCCGTCAGCCTCTTCGTATCGCAACGGGATGTCCGACCATCTTCTGGCATAGGCGAACAAAAGGGACAAACTGTCCGTCACCGGCCCGTCGGCCGACGTCTGCAAACTGTGGATACGGAACTTGGGCTGATTCTCCGCCGAATCCGAATCCTCATCCACCCCCCTGAGATCGAACCATTCACTGCGCGTATGGCGTCCCTCGACAAGAGCGTGCCACCTGTCCGTACGAGGCCGTCTGGTTTCGGCGTCCACGACTCCGCCGATGAAATTGCCGTATTTTACCGGCACGTTGCTCGTGTACACCGTCACGGAATCAAGCAGGAGTTCGTCATGAAAAAACGTCTGGTCCGCGCCGCCCACGTCCAGGTTCGTCCAGCTCGGGACATCACCGTACTTGTCGATCCCGGACGGATCGAACGTGTTGCTGACGCTCATGCCATCGACACGAAAGTTGTTCTCATAGGGTTTGGCGCCGGAAATGGAGACTCGCGGCGGCCTGACCTCACCCATGGTCAAGGAACCGGATTCCTCGTTGGAAAACTGCACGTTCGGCAGGACCTTGAGGGCTTCCGTGATGGTGCCCGTTCTCGAGGGCATGGACTGCAGTTCAACCCCCTCGATGGTCGATTTGCCGACCACGGGCCTGTCCGCGACGACATTGACCGCATCGAGCCTGTACACAATGCCCACATCACCTGTTCGATTCTGCCCCCCCTCCGTGTCGGGGTCTTCCACGTTGTCCGCTCCGGTCCCCCCCCCCTGAACCGGGAGGGGCGACTCTTCGGAAAATGCGGTTGCAACAGGTCCGGCCACGGCAAGCAGCCAAAGCGCCAGAAGTGCCGCACCGAATTTTTTACGCACGTTTTTCTCCACGAGGCCGGGGGGGCCTGGATTTGGCCACTCGACACGCCCTGTTGCTTGAGGCATGAGTAGAAAATTCACAATTACGAATGTCATACAAAATATCAATAGCAATGCGCACCCTGATTTTTGCCCTCGTCCTGATCATTTCGCCCATCGCCGCAGGCGCGTTTGAGGACATACCCTTAGGCGTGGACCAAATCGATGTGTCCGCGAAACGCGCCAGTTTCAACACCGTCATTGGCGCCGCGCAGGATTCCGACGGCTATGTCTGGCTCGCGGCCCTTCCCGGATTGTACGTGTATGACGGCAATCTCGTGCGTCCCGTCCTGGAGGACATTCTCGGGGGCACCCGCATCCGATCCCTGCATATCGACTCCGGCGACACGCTCTGGCTGGGCACCAACTCAGGGGTTCTCGCGTATTCGCTGAAGACACAGACCGCCCGTTGGCATCGCGCGACGAACTCGACCTACGGCCTCACCTCGGACATCGCCCACACCATGTACGAGGACTCGAGGGGGACACTGTGGGTCGGAACCGCTGACCGGCTCGCCAAAGCCGGCCAGCAGGGGGCGGAGGCGCCCTCTACACTCCACCGCTACGAGCCGTCCTTCGGCAGGTTTGAACGTGTCCAGGGCCTTGGCTTTTCCGCGGACACCAGCCCGGCCATCCTGGATATAGCCGAAGACGCCCACCGCAACATGTGGCTGGCCACGGACCGGGGACTCTTCCGACTCAACGGGAACCAGGGACCGGCCACGTTCGTGCCCCTGTCTTCACACGAAGAGTATTCCGCAAAAAAGATCGGCTTCGATTACGCCGGCAACCTCTGGGTCAGCGTCTCGAAACGCGGCCTGTGGACGCTTCCGGCCGATGCGCCCATGACGGAACTCCACAGGGAGACCGAAATCCCGGCGGATCATATCCAGGATCTTCTCGTCGATTCGGACGGCGACGTCCTGATTTGCAGCAACAAGGGGCTGTTCCGCTATGCGGCCAAGGAAAGGAGTTTTTACCGGCATCCATTCGTTTTTCCGGGACAACCGCGCCAGAATCCCGAATACATCATGTCCATCCTGGAAACGTCGTCCGGCAACCTCTGGATCGGGACCATCAACCAGGGCGTCCTGCGTCACACGGCGCATCCCGGCGCCAGGATCACAAAGCTGACCGCGCAGGCCCGGGGTGCAGGACAACCCCCCGCAGAGCTTTCCGACATCATTCATGTCACCTCCGCTCGGGACGCCAGGATGTATGTCAGCCCCAAGAGCGGAGGCATTTTCAGGTCGAGTGGCCCCGTCACGCTCAACAGGCTGAACTATTCATCGAAGATCGAATTCGAAACGGTCCTGGCAAAGTCCAGGGTCAAGTCCATGGACTGGGCCCCGGACGGCTCGCTTGTTTGCGGGCTGCACAACGCCGTGCTGCGCATAGCGCCGGATGGCGCCAGGGAAAACCTCCAGGTCGAGCCCAACCCCGAAGCCAGCTTCTCCGACAAGGATATCGAACACCTGGCCTGCATGGGCGACGGACGCGTCTGGTTCGCCACGAAATTCAAGCTTTTTTCTTGGAAACCAGGCACTTCTGAAGAAAATCCAGAGGACCTGGATCTTGAAGGCGGGTCGATCACCTGCCTGCAACGCTTCCAGGACAGCGTCTGGATTGGCCACGGCCGAAACGTCACCGTCATCGACACGGTGTCCGGAAAGCGGACCAGGCTTGACGTCCCCCCGGCAGCCTGGGCCGACAATGCCACCATCAAGGGCATCCTGGTCGAAAACCCTGCAACGGTCTGGCTCGCCACGACAAAGAACGTCATGCGTTTCGACATGCGCACCGGCAGTCTGACGCCCATACTTACGGCAGCCCAGCAACGGATCCCCATGGCCCTGTCCCTGTGGCGAAACCCCGATGGCGCCATCTGGCTGCATACCCAGGAAAAAGTATACAGGATTTCGCCGGGCTCGGAACGGGGCGAAGAAGTGCTGCTCGGCGCGGACCACCCGTCCGTCAGCATTTCCGCCGGCCCGGCGCTCGTGGCCGGACAGGTCCTCGCCTACGGGCACTCCGACGGGCTGCTGCTCATCGACCCCCAAAGAATCGACAGGAGCGCGCGAATCGCCCCGAAAATATCCGATGTCCGCATTTTCGGCACGTCGCTGCCGGCGACGCGGCTCGGCAGAATACCCGAGCACCTCGATGTCGACCATTACCAGAACTATCTGACCTTCACCTTCACGCTGCCCGAAGCGAGCGCGTTCCGGCCTCCCCGCTTCTTCTACTTCCTGGAGGGCGTGGATTCCGCCTGGAACGACGCCGGCTCCCAGACAACCGTCAGCTACGCCCACCTCAAGCCCGGCCGCTACACCCTGCATGTCAAAGACGGATTCGACGGTGAGCACATCTCTTCCCTAGGCATCGACATCCGAGCGCCGTGGTGGATGACCACCTGGGCCAAGGCAGGGTACGCCCTGGCCTTCGTCCTGGCCCTGCTCACGGCCTCGCGCGTGTTCACCCACGTGCAGACAACGCGGATCCGCAAGGAGATGCTCGAAACCCTCGTCATGCAGGACCCCCTGACCGAGGTGCCCAACAGGCGCAAGTTCAAGGAGGTGCTGGCCGCGGAAAAGAGCCGCTGCAAGCGCAGCAACCATCAGATCTCCGTGCTCATGATCGACATCGACTTCTTCAAGGGGTTCAACGACCGTTTCGGTCATCAGGCGGGGGACAAGGCTCTGAAACGGGTGGCGCAGACCGTGAGTTCGACCCTCAGGCGGCCAGAGGATTTCGTGGCCAGGTTCGGCGGTGAGGAGTTCGTGGTGGTGCTGCCGAGTACGAACAGGACGGGGGCGGAGCGCGTGGCCCAGAAAATTCAGGACGCCATCTTCATGGCCGACATCCCCTACCCCGGATCACCGCTCTCGGACAGGATCACCCTGAGCATCGGAATTTCGACCTTCAGTCCGCAAAGCGACCTGCACATCGACTCGGGGCTCTTCTCGGCCGACCAGGCCCTCTACCAGGCCAAGCGCAACGGCCGCAACTGCGTCTTCTACAAGGACCACTGCCTGGCCCTAACGCCCGTGCGGCAGTGACAGGAAGTCGTCCATGCCGCACAGCCCGCAGGCCTGACAGCCGTCCTGCGGGCATGGCGGCGTGACCATGCCGCGCCGGTACTTGACCCACTCCGAATACAGAAACTTCCGCGACACCCCGATCTCCAGCCGGTCCCACGGGAAAACCGCATCGCGGTCGACGTGGCGGCTCAAAACGTCGTGGACCAGGGCATCGTGTTCCCGCATGGCCGCTGGCAAGCCGATTTCCGCAGCGCGTTCCAGGCAGGGGAAGATTTCCTCCCCGCCGCGGGCCAGAAACATCTGCACCCGGGCCTGGGCCGGATTTTCCCCGGCAAAGCGCATGCCCTTGTGCCGCCCCACGATCGCCTTGAAGCGCTTCATGGCGGCCTTGAGCCGGTCTTCGTCGGGCGTGTCGGCCCACTGCAGGGGAGTCCAGGCCTTGGGCACCAGGCAGCTGACCGAAAGGGAGACAAGCTCCACACCCTTCTTGCGCGCGCCCTGGCCGGCCTTCCGCGCCGCGTCTATGCAGGACATGAACTCCTCGAACTCGGCCCAGTCCTCCTCGCCCTCGTCGGGCCAGCCCGTGATCATGTAGAGTTTCAGCGTCCCGAACTGCAGGCGGCTGATGCGGGCCACGGCCTCCAGGAAGGCCTCCTCGGAAAAGTGCTTGTTCATGGCCCGACGCAGACGGCGGCTCGCGCCCTCCAGGGCCAGGGTCACGGAGCGGGTCCCGGTGTGCCGCAGGAAACCGAGCAGCTCGTCCGTAAGGCCATCGGCCCGCAAGGAGGACAGGGAGAATTTGACCTTGCGCTCCGCCAGCCAGCGCAGGAAGGGGAGCAGGTCCGGCCAGTCCGTGAGCGCCGTGCCCACGAGGCCGACCTTGTGCGGTTCGCAGCGTTCGACAATGTCCTGCAGCACGGCCATCTCGGCGTGTCGGGGCGGCTTGTAGATGCTCCCGGCCGCGCAGAAGCGGCACCCGTACGGGCACCCGCGGTTGACCTCCAAGAGCAGCATGTCCCTGAACTGGGCTTCGGAACTGATGAAACAGGAAAAGGCCGGACGGCCCAGCACGTTCGATGAGCCGACGACGGCCCGCCGCACGGGCTCCGGGCTTTTGCCCGGAACCAGGACTCCCGGCAGGGGCGCGATGGCATCCAGGACGGAATCCTTCCCGCCGCCGTCGATCCATGTCCTGGCGATGCGCTCCACGACATCGTCAAGGCCGGCTTCGGCTTCGCCGACAAAAAGTCCATCCAGGGCGGGCAGCATGGGAAATGGGTTCAGAAAGGCCACGGGGCCGCCCGCCAGGACCACCGGCCAGGACGGGCGCTGCGCCGCGCGGACGGGGATGTCCGCATCCAGCAGCAGCTTGAGCGCATTGGGGAAGTCGCCTTCGAAATTGAGGCTGAAGAGAACAAGGGGGAAGAGGCCCAGATCGCGTCCGGAGTCGACGGACCTGGGCCTCGGGGAAGTGGAATCCCAGAAGAAACGCTCAACGGCCAACCGCTCGTTTGCCGCGAGCAGCCTGTAGACAACCTGCCACCCCAGGGTGGAGAGGCCGTGCTCCGCGGCCTCGGGGAACACGAGGGCCACGGGCAGCCGCCCGCCCCAATCCCTGAGCGGAGGGGACGAACGACCGCAGTACAGCTCGGACACACTCACCTCCTGGCGCGCAGGCGTCTCGGGTCGGGGAGGACCCTAGTCGGCCTGCATGCGGATGAAGGAGGGAATCTCGAATTCCTCCTCCTCGAACAGGAACTCGGCGTCATCGCCGCCGTTGACGATCTTGCGCGGCTCGTGGCGGCGATCTTCGACACCGGGCTGGCTTCTGGCCGCGCGGATGTAGGTCGGGACGCTCAGGTCGGCGGCGTCGTTGACCGAGATCTTGCGGGTGCGCGGGCGGATGATCAGGCCCTCGCTTTCGGCGGACTGCCGCCCTCCGGCGGGCGCGGGACTGATGACCGAAATCTTGCCACCCTTCTCCACCGGCACGTTGCCGTCCTGGATGCCGGTGGCGATGACGGTGATGCGCATCTCGTCCACGCAGTCCATGTCGAAGACCGTGCCGAAGTAGATCTTGGCGTCCTCGTGGGCGGCTTCATGCACGATGCTGGCCGCCTCGCTGACTTCCTCGATGGTCAGGTCCGGGCCGCAGGTGATGTTCATCAGCACGCCGCGGGCGCCGTCGATGGTCACGTCCTCCAGCAGCGGGCTGGTGATGGCCTTCAATGCGGCCTCGCGGGCGCGTCCGTCGCCCGAGGCGATGCCCGTGCCCATCATGGCCAGGCCCATCTCTTCCATGACGGCCTTGACGTCGGCGAAGTCGAGGTTGATGAGGCCGGGCACCATGATCAGGTCGGAGATGCCCTTTACGGCGTGAAAGAGGACCTCGTCGGCCTTGCCCAGCATGTCGACGAAGGAGGCCTTCTTGGAGGCCAGGGTCAGCAGGCGGTCGTTGGGGATGGTGATGATGCTGTCGACGATGTCGCGCAGTTCCTTGATGCCCCGCTCGGCCTGCTGCTGGCGGCGCTTGCCTTCAAAAAAGAACGGTTTGGTCACGACCGCCACGGTCAGGGCGCCCATGTCCTTGGCCACCTGGGCGATGACCGGGGCCGCGCCGGTACCCGTGCCGCCACCCATGCCGGCGGTGACGAAGACCATGTCGCAATCGCCCAGCACGTCGCGGATCTGGGACTGGCTCTCCAGCGCCGCGTCGCGCCCCATGTCGGGGTTGGCGCCCGCGCCCAGGCCCTTGGTCAGCTTGTCGCCGAGCTGGATCTTGAACTCGGCCTTGGAGTGCTTCAGTGCCTGCATGTCCGTGTTGGCCGCGATGAAGGTCACGCCCTGCATGGCGGCCTTGATCATGTTGTTGACCGCGTTGCCGCCGCCTCCGCCCACGCCGATGACCTTGATCAAAGCATTGTCTTCGCGTTCGATTTCCAGGAAATCCATACTTCCCCCTAAAACGTTGACGTTGTTCCCTGTCTCCGATTTCCCCTTGTCCCCGATGCCACTCAACTGATGTCGGCGAACCACTTCTTCATGCGCGCCAGAATGGAGTGGAAGATGTTCTTGTCGCGGATGCGGATCTTGTTGTCCCGCCCGTGCTTCTCCGCGCCGTAGAGCAGGAGTCCCACCGCCGTCGCGTACATGGGACTGTCCACCACGTCCTTGAGCCCGCCGACTCCGGCAGGCGAGCCCGTTCTGGTCGGCAGGTTGAAGACCTGCTCCGCCAGTTCCTGTATCCCTTCGATGCGCGACGCGCCGCCCGTCAGGACAACGCCCGCGCCGATGAGCTTCTTGTACCCGGACCGGATCAGCTCCTGGTCCACCAGCGCCAGGAGCTCCTCCATGCGCGGCTCGCAGATCTCGGCCAGGACCTGCCTGGTGAGTTTGCGCGGCTCGCGCCCTCCGACGCTGGGTACTTCGATGATCTCGTCCTTCCTGACCAGCTCGGCCAGGGCGCACCCGTACTTGATCTTGATCTTTTCCGCCGCCTGGGTCGGCGTGCGCAGACCGAAGGCGATGTCGTTGGTCAGGTTGGTCCCGCCCAAGGCGATGACCCCCGTGTGCTTGATTGAATTGCCGTGAAAGATGGCGATGTCCGACGTGCCGCCGCCGATGTCGACCAGGGCCACGCCGATCTCGCGCTCCTCGTCCGTCAGCACGGCCTTGGAGGAAGCGAAGGCCTCCAGCACGATGTCTTCGACGTCGAGACCCGACTTGTGGCAGGACTTGACGATGTTCTGGGCGCTGGTCACCGCACCGGTCACGATGTGCACCTTCACCTCCAGGCGCACTCCGGCCATGCCCAGAGGATCGGCGATGCCCGACTGGTCGTCGACGATGTACTCCTGGGGCAGGATGTGGATGACCTCGCGGTCCAGGGGGATGGCCACGGCCTTGGCCGCGTCGATGACGCGCTCGATGTCGCGCGCCGTGACCTCGCCGCCCTTGACCGCGATGACGCCGTGGCTGTTGAAGCCCTTGATGTGGCTGCCGGCGATGCCGGCGTACACGGCCCTGATCTCGCAACCGGCCATGAGCTCGGCTTCTTCGAGGGCCTTCTTGATGGACTGCACGGTCTGCTCGATGTTGACCACCACGCCCTTGCGCAGGCCCGTGGACGGGCTGGTGCCGATGCCGATGATGTCCACCACCCCGTCGGTGCCCACTTCGCCCACGACGGTGCATATCTTGGTCGTTCCGATGTCCAGACCGACGATCAATTCAGACTTGCCCATACTTTCCCTCGTCTCCCGGCGCAGGGCCGGCATGAAATCCTAGAGTGTTTGATCCGCGTTCAACCTGACCCAGGCCCGTTCCGGCGTGACGAACATCAGGGCCGCGCGGCCGAGCTCGCCCCGACCGTCCAGGTCGGTCCACAGTTTTCCCAGGCACGCCAGGGTGGCGCGCAGATCCGTCCCATCCAACTGTACGAGAACCCTCGGTCTTTCCAGAAAAATGCTGAACTGTTCGTCGCTGTCCTGACGAAGCCAGGCGATCTGGCTCATGCCGAAGGGCAGCGCGTTCCGCGAAACTTCCTCCACCAGCCGGCGCACGCCCGGCCCCACCGGGACGCCTTCCTCCTTCTCCAGAAGGGGCAGGGAGATGAACTTCTCCACGCCCACGGCCACGAAGGGCTGCCCGCTCGCGTCGGCGTAATAGAGCTGCTCGTCGCGGCGGACCAGGAAGGCCGGTTCGTGCTCCCTGATCTCGATGGTCAGGCCGTCGGGCAGGATCCGCGTCACGGACACGCTCTCCACCCACTCGCTGGCTGCAATGCGGCGCTGCACCTCGGCGATGTTGATGCCGAGCACGTTCTGTCCAGCGCTTACGCCGCCCAGGGCGGCGATTTCATCGGAACTCAGACGCCGGCCGCCCTCGATGTGCAGGTTGGCAAGGGCAAAGAACTCATGGGCCGTGACCCAGCGGTAGGACAGCAGGATGGCGAAGCTGACCGCCAGGACAAGGGAAATGCCCAGCGACCACTGAATCAGCGCGAACACGGTGCGTCCCAGGCCCAGGAATACGCCGCCGACCACCGCGCCCGTCTGCACGGGTTTGCGACGCTCGGTCCTGCGGTGTACGTTCCTGCGTACTTTCTTGCCCAGTACGGCCGTGCTCATGTCCTTATGCCTTGTCCTCAAGATAGTTCTGCCCCACGGTCCAGATGCTGCCTGCGCCCAACGTCAGAAAAAGGTCGCCCTCGCGCAAAATCCCGCCAAGGGCGGCCTGCATGCTCGCGAAGTCCTCGAAAAACTGCACCGGCGTGGAGGTCACCTGCCTGATGGCCTGCGCCAGGCTCTGGCCGCTGACCCCGGGGATGGGCGATTCGCTGGCCGGGTAGATCTCCGTCAGCAGCAGCTGGTCCACGCCTTCAAACACCTTGGAGAACTCGCCGAACAGGGCCTTGGTCCGGGTGAAGCGGTGGGGCTGGAAGGCCACCACGAGCCGCTTGTGCGGATAGCACAGCCGCGCCGTCTCCAGGGTGGCGGCGATCTCCGTGGGGTGGTGCCCGTAGTCGTCGACCACGAGTACGCCGCCGCGCTCGCCCTTGTGCTCGAAGCGCCGCCCGACACCGCCGAAGGCGCCAAGGCCCCGGATGATGTCTTTTTTGGGCACTCCCGCCTCCATGGCCACCCCGATGGCGGCCAGGGCGTTCAGCACGTTGTGCCGCCCGGGGTGGGTCAGGGAGACCTCGCCCCAGAGGTCACCTCGATTGTAGACCCTGAAGCGCGACCCCGCCTCGCAGGTGATGATCTCGGCCCGCAGAGCGTTGCCCTCCTCGAACCCGTAGGTCAGCACCGGCCGGCGCACGCGCGGCAGGACGGACTGCACGCCCGGGTCGTCGCCGCAGACCACGTTCAGCCCGTAGAAGGGGACGCTGTTCATGAAGTCGACGAAGCTGTCGCGTATCTCATCGAGATCCTTGTAGTAGTCGAGATGGTCCGCATCGATGTTGGTGACGATGGACATGCGCGGCAGCAGGCACAGGAAGGACCCGTCGGATTCGTCGGCCTCGGCGATGAGGTAGCGGCCCTGGCCGAGCATGGCGTTGGTGCCGTAGGCGTTGAGGCGGCCGCCGATGATGACCGTGGGGTCAAGGCCGGCCTCCATGAAGATGGTGGCCAGAAGCGACGTGGTCGTGGTCTTGCCGTGTGTGCCGGCCACGGCCACGCCTGTCTTGAGGCGCATGAGCTCGGCCAGCATCTCGGCCCGCGGGATGATGGGCACGCCTTTGGACCGGGCCTCGACCAGTTCGGGGTTGTCGTCGCGCACCGCCGTGGAGCGGACCACGACCTGCGCGTCGCGCACGTTCTCACGGGCGTGGCCGGCGTGCACCGTCGCGCCTAGGGATTCGAGCCGCTGGGCCGCCGGACCCTTGACCAGGTCGGAGCCCGAAACCTCGTAACCCAGGGTCAGGAGCACCTCGGCGATGCCACACATGCCCGCGCCGCCGATCCCCACCATATGTATTCTCTTGATCTTCGATTTCATGCTCACCTGTGTCCGCCTCTCTGCCCGGCAAGTTCCAGGAGCTGCTTCACCACTCGCTCGCCGGCGTCGGGGATGCCCATGTCGCGCGCGGCCCGGGCCATTCTGGCCAGGGTTTCGGGCATCTGGAAGAGATCGCCCACCGCCGCGGAAAGATTCAGTTCGTCCAGCTGCCGCTGCTGAAAGACCAGGGCCGCGCCCGCCTTCTCCAGCGACCTGGCGTTGTTGAGCTGATGGTCGTGGGTGGCGTAGGGGAACGGCACCAGGATGCTCGGTTTGCCCGCGGCCGTCAGCTCGGCGATGGTCGTGGCCCCGGCCCGGCAGATGACGAGGTCGGCGAACCGGTAGGCCTCGTGCATGTCGGAGATGAAGGGCTCCACCCGCGCCTGCGGGTACTTCTGCGCGTAGGCCGCCTTCACGGTCTCGAATTCGTCCTTGCCGGTCTGGTGCCAGATGCCCAGTCCCAGGTTCTTCAGCCCGTCGAGCTCCCGCAGCATGAAGCTGTTCAGGGCCGATGCGCCCTGGCTCCCGCCGACGACCAGGATGTTGCGGCCGAGCACCCGCGGTTCGTCCCGCAGACGGCGGATCTCCGCACGCACGGGGTTGCCCGTCAGCACGGCCGGGGGCGTCGAAAAAGCGGGGGCGTCCATGTCCTTGAAGCTGACCAGGACGCGACCCACCCTCTTGGCCAGCACCCGGTTGGTCACGCCCGGCACGCTGTTCTGCTCGTGGATGGCCGCGGGGATGCCCATGAGGGAGGCGGCCAGCGTGCAGGAGAAACCGGCGTACCCGCCAAGCCCCAGCACGACGTCGGGCCGGAAGGACCGCAGAAGCTTCCAGGAACGCAGCAGGCTGCGGCCCAGCCACCAGGCCGTGGACACGCTCTTCAGGCCCCTACCCACGACGCCTTGGGCCGGCAGGGCCACGAACTCGATGCCCGCCCTGCGCACCCACTGTCCCTCGGGACCCTTGGTGCCGCCGACGAACAGCACTTCGCAGCCCGGGACCATCTCGCGCACGGTTTCGGCCACGGCCAGGGCCGGAAAGATGTGGCCGCCCGTGCCGCCGGTTGTCAGGATGAGCCGCTTCATGCCTTCACCTTTCGCGACAGGTTGAGCAGCACGCCCGCGCAGAAGAAACCCGCGACCAGGTGACTGCCGCCGTAGCTGACGAAAGGCATGGGCACGCCCTTGGGCGGAATGGCGCCCATGACCACGCCCATGTTCAGGATGCTGCCGATGACCAGGATCGCGCCCATGCCGAAGGCCGTGATGCGGTCGTGCATGGACTCCTGCCGGATGCTGATCAGGATCGCCCGCCACAGGATCACCCCGACGAGGATGATGACCAGGGAGATGCCCACGAAGCCCAGTTCCTCTCCGATGACCGACATGATGAAATCGTTGTGCGCCTCGGGCAGGAAGAAGAGCTTCTGCTTGCCTTCGCCCAGACCCTGGCCAAGCCAGCCGCCCGAACCCAGGCCGTAGAGGGACTGCACGAGCTGGTAGCCGGAGTTCTGCGCGTCCTTGAACGGGTCGAGGAATGAGAAGACGCGCCGGAAGCGGTACGGAGAGTTGACCACCAGCAGCGCGGCCGACACGAGCCCGAGCATACCGGCCGAGGCCAGGAAGATGATCCGCGTTCCGCCCACCAGGCACATCAGGAAAAGCAGGGCCGACAGGAACACCGCGCCGCCGAAATCAGGCTGCAGGAGGAGCAGGAAGCACAGGCCGCCGGTCATGATGATGGGCGGCAGGAATCCCACGCTGAAGGTTTTGACCAGCTCCTGCTTATTGGCGAAGAAATAGGACAGGTAGAAGACGAGCGCGATCTTGGCCGCCTCAAGGGGCTGAATGGAGAACGGCCCGAGCCTGAGCCACCGGCTTGCGCCGCCCGCCGTGGTCGAGAAGGGCGAGAAGATCGTCAGGATCAGCAGGCCTGCGGCCAACAGCAGCCAGATGTACGTGTTGCGGTAGAAGAACGCCATGTTCGAGCGCGCGGCGAAAATCAGCACCGAGAACCCGGCGCTCATGAACAGGACCTGCTTCCAGAACAGGGCGTACTTGTCGCCATAGACCTTCTCGGCCATGATCCCGCTGGCGCTCAGGACCATGATCAGGCCCAGGGACGCCAGGCTGATGACCGCGCCCAGCAGGACGATGTCGTAACTCATGAGCTGCTTCGCCGCTTCGCGTTGGGTGATCTTCATGCCGTTCCCTCCACCCATTCGCGCACGGCGCGCTGGAAGGCCTTGCCCCGCTCCTTGTAGTTGGCGAAGAGGTCGAAGCTGGCCGTGGCCGGGGACAGGAGCACGCACTCGCCCGGCCTTGACTCTGAAGCGGCCCGGAACACCGCCTCTTCCAGCGTCGGATCCCAATGAATCTCCAACCCGCAGCCGGACCAGGCTTTTTCGAAAATTTCCCGCGACTTCCCGAACAGGTAGATGCCGCGCACGCGCTCGCGGATATGCGGCAGCACCGCGCCCAGGTCCCCGCCCTTGAACACCCCTCCGGCCAGCAGGCGCACGGGGCGGTCCTGGCTCTTCAGGGCGGCGATCATGGAATCGATGGTCGTGGACTTGGAGTCGTCGACGAACGTGACATCGCGATGCTCGGCCACGGCTTCCAAACGGTGCGGCAGGGACGCGAAGCCCTCGATGCCGTGGCGCACGTCGTCCTCCCTGAGGCCCAGGTGACGGCAGGCCAGGTATGCGGCCGCCATGTTCTCGCGGTTGTGCTCGCCGGGCAGGCCGGGGCAATCGAACCTCCGGCTGGCCACGAAATAGACCCGGTTCGCCTTGGTGAAGGAGCGCCCTTCCAGCTCGTCCTTCATGGACAGAGGCGCCACGGCCAGGTCCCGCGCGTCCATGTGCCCGAACATGCTGAGCTTGGCGTCGAGGTACTCCTCCATGGTCTCGTGGTAGTCCAGGTGGTTGGCCGAAAAATTGAGCAGCACGGCGACATGGGGGTGGAAGGATGGGGAGTTCTGGAGCTGGAAGCTCGACACCTCGAGCACCAGGACATCGGCCCGATCCCCACCCATGACATAGTCGCTGAGCGGAGTGCCGATGTTCCCGCCGACGAAGACGCTGCGGCCGTTTTGTTCCAGAATGCGGCCGATGAGCGTGGTCGTGGTGGTCTTGCCGTTGGTTCCGGTCACGGCGACGATGGGCTCGGACACGAACCAGCTGGCCAGTTCCAGTTCAGACACCACCTGCGCGCCCTCGGGCAACAGGGGGGCGACCTTGGTCCGGGGGATGCCGGGGCTCAGCACGACGAGGGTCGCGCCCTGGAAATCTTCGGGCCTGTGCTGCCCGCCGCGGACTTCGAAACCCTGGTCCGCCGGGACGGAGGCGGCCACGGACTCGCTGCGCTCAAGCAGCCGCACCGTGGCGCCGAGGCGGACCAGCAGGCGCGCGGCCGCGATCCCGGACGAACCCGCGCCAAGCACCACTGCCGTGTGCCCGCGAAGCTGATCGCCGTGAATGAACTCGCGCATGACCGTCCTACCTCAGCTTGAGCGTTCCCAGAGCCATGACCGCCAGGAGCAGCGACAGGATCCAGAAACGGATGATGATTTTCGACTCGTGCACACCCTTCTTCTCGAAATGGTGGTGCAAGGGGGCCATGCGGAAAATGCGTTTGCCGCCGCTGACCTTGAAATAGCCGACCTGCAGGATAACCGACAGGGTCTCGACCACGAACAGACCGCCCACGACGACCAGCAGCAGTTCCTGCTTGCACAGCACGGCGATGAACCCGAGGGTGCCGCCGATGCTCAGGCTGCCCACGTCGCCCATGAAGACCTGGGCCGGGAACGCGTTGAACCACAGGAACCCGAGGCCCGCCCCGACCATGGCCCCGCACAGGACCGCCACCTCGCCCACGCCGGCGATGTAGGCCACCTGCAGGTAGTTGGCCATGTTCACATGCCCGGCCACGTATACGAAGACGGCGAAGCACCCGGCCGAGACCACGGCGGGTCCGATGGCCAGACCGTCCAGGCCGTCGGTCAGGTTCACGCCGTTGGAGGCGCCGATCATGACGAACACGCCGAAGGGCACGTAGAACCAGGACAGGTCGGGGTTCACGTTCTTGAAGAACGGCACCATCAGCTTGGCGGAATATTCCGGGAAGGAGACCAGGAGCGTCACCGCGCCGATGCTGACCACGAGCTGGCCCAGCAGTTTGGCCCGCGCCGAGAGGCCGTCGTTGTGCTTGCGCACGACCTTCAGGTAGTCGTCGGCGAAACCAACGGCCCCGAAGCCCACGAAGACCAGGATCGTCAGCCAGACGTACTTGTTGGTCAGGTCGCTCCACAGCAGCACGCTCAGCAGCATGCAGAACCCGAAGAGCAGCCCGCCCATGGTCGGGGTGCCGCTCTTGGCCTGATGGTCCGGCCCTCCCTCCTTGATGTACTGCCCGAACTTCAGGCGGCGCAGCCAGCGGATGCACAGGGGGCCGATGATGATCGACAGGATGAGCGCCGTCAGCATGGCGTAGATGGAGCGGAACGTGATGTAGCGGAACACGTTCAGCATGCTGATCTGGTCGCTCAAGGGGTACAGCAGATGGTAGATCACGCCCAGGCCCTCTCCATGAAAGAATAGTATTGCTCCATCCTGCACCCGCGCGAACCCTTGAAGAGCATCACGCCGCCCTCGCCGCGCAGAGACGCGACGGCCTGCAGCAGTTCCTCTCCGGAGTTCACGGCCGAAAACACGCCATGATGCTCACCCAGGCCGGACTGCACGTCCGACACGTGGCGGCCATGAAAAAAACAGTGCGTGGCCGAGGTGGAAGCCACGAGGGCGCCCAGTTCGCGGTGGGCCCTGGCGCTGTCTTCGCCGAGTTCGCGCATCTCGCCCAGGACCAGGACCAGCCGCTGCCCCTGGGCGATCCGCTCGGCCTCGCGGATGGATTGCGCCATGGAAACGGGGTTGGCGTTGTAGGTGTCATCAATAAACAGCCACGCACCCACCCGATTCTGCACGAAACGCTGCGCCACAGGGCTGAAGGCAGCCAGGCCGGCCTCGATGGTCCGCGTCGGGACGCCGAGTTCCAGAGCCATGGCCGTGACCGCGGCCACGTTCTCGGGCACGTGCACCGTGGCCGAGACGTGCAGGCGGATATCCCGGCCCTTGGCCCGCAGGGCGTAGAGAATGCCGTCCGGGGTGTTCTCCTGACCGGTGCAGGAATAGTCGGCATCCGCGCCGCAGCCCGAGAATGTGAACTGCCGCAGGGAACGTTTCGCGCACTCCGTGGCCAGGAGGGGGTAGTCGGCGCTGACGCAGGCGAACCCGCCGGGCCTGACGTGGTCCAGCAGAACGCTTTTCTGTTCGGCCACGCCGTGAAGACTCCCCAGACCCTCCAGGTGACACCCGCCGATGTTGATCAAGAGCGCTGCGTCCGGGGCAAGGATGTAGCCGAGTTCATCCATGTCGCCGGGACGGCTGATGCCAAGCTCCAGAACCCAGAAATCTTCCTCGCCAGACATTTCGAGGATGGACAGGGGCAGGCCGATCTGGTTGTTCAGGTTGCGGAAATTCTTGGACGCCGAGCTGTGCAGGGACAGGACCTGCGCCAGCATCTCCTTGACCGTGGTCTTGCCGGCCGAACCGCTCACGCCCACGACCCGGGCCGCGGTGCGCTCGCGCCAGCTGCGGGCGAGGCGCCCAAGGGCCAGTGTCGTGTCCCGCACCAGGAGTACCGGCACGGGCAGTTCCAATGGTGTGCTGGCAACCACGGCGACAGCGCCGTTGTCCACGGCCTGGCGGGCGAACTCGTGCCCGTCGAGCTTCTGGCCGACGATGCAGAAAAAGAGGTCGTCCGGCTGCACGGCGCGGCTGTCGATGCTGACCCGCCGGATCACGCGCTCGTGATCCTGGTCGATGCTCGCGCCCATGGCGGCGGAGATATCCTGCAGGGTCATATTCATGCCAGGTGCTCCAGAACTGCTTCGAAATCCGAAAAATGCCGCTTCTCCGTGCCCACGATCTGATAGTCCTCGTGACCCTTGCCGGCGATGAGCAGCGCGTCGCCGGGCCGCATGGTGTCGATGGCCAGCCCGATGGCCTTGCGGCGGTCGGCCTCGCGCAGGACCTGTCCGGCGCCGTTCAGCCCCGGTTCGATCTGGTCGAGAATGGACTCCGGGTCTTCGGTCCTCGGGTTGTCCGAGGTCACGACCACCACGTCGGCGTGACACGCCACGGCCCGGCCCATGAGAGGACGCTTGGTGGCGTCGCGGTCCCCGCCGCAGCCGAAGACCGTGATGAGACGAGCGAAGCCCATGGCCTTCAGGGCCACGGACACCTTTTCCAGCGCGTCGGGCGTGTGGGCGTAATCGACGAAAATATCGAGGCCGCGATCGTTGGGCACCCGCTCCAGCCGCCCGGGAGCGCCGACGGCGTGAGCCAGGCATTGCAGCGCTTCGACGTCCAATCCCAGCAGGAGCCCTGCACCCATGGCCGAGAGCAGGTTGTAGGCGTTGTGCCGGCCGACTAGGGGAGTCTTCAGCTCGAACCCCGCATCGCCGTGGCTCACGGCCAGCTGCATGCCCCACGAGCCGAAAGACCTGATCTCGGCCCGCAGCTGCGCGTCAGCGGCCTCGATGCCGAACCCGAGCAGGTCGGGACGCGCAGCCTTGAGGCGTCGGCCGTACTCGTCGTCCATGTTGACCAGCCCCGTGGCGCAGCGTTCCTCGCCCAGGAACAGGCGGGCCTTGGCCTCGAAATACCGCTCCATGTCGCCGTGGTAGTCCAGATGGTCCTGGGTCAGGTTGGTGAAAATGCCGACTTCCACGGGCAAACCCGCCAGGCGCTGCTGATCCAGAGCATGGGAGGACACCTCCATGACCAGGCACTCGACGCCGTCGCGCGTCATGCGGCCGACCAGTTCGTGCAGGTTCAGACAGTCCGGGGTGGTCATGGACGCCGCAATGTCCGTGCCCGGCCAGGAACAGCGCACCGTGCCGATGAGGCCTGCGGGGATGTTGTTTTCCCCCAGCAGGTGATGCACCAGATGGGCTGTAGTCGTCTTGCCGTTGGTGCCGGTCACGCCGATGACCCGCGGCAGGCGGTCTTCCGTACCGAAAGCCGCGCGCGCCAGCAGGCCGAGGGCCTTGGCCGGGTCGGCCACAGGCACAAAGGCCACGCCCTCGCGCGGCGCCACTGCGGCGGCCGGGCCGTGCACCACGACGCGCGCGCCGCGGGCCACGGCGTCGTCGATGAAGCGCGCGCCGTCAACCTTCGTGCCGGAAAGCGCGACAAAGACGTCGCCGGCCTGCACCCTGGCCGAGTGGGTGCGCAGGCCGGTTCCGTTTCTGAGCTTGTCCAGCACGTCTTCAAAATTCATGTCGATGTCCTAACCTGGTTGATAGGCCAGCCAGAGCTGACACTGCTTGTCCGCCGGCCATTTCTCGCCGGGGAGGGGTTTCTGTTTGCCGACGATGACGCCCTGTCCGCTGATCCTGGGCACGATCCCGTGCCCCACCAAAATTTCCAGCGCTTCGCGCACGGTGGCGCCCTGCAGGTCGGGCATGGCTTCGGCGTCGGCCGCGATGATCGGCTGGCGCTCCACTGGGGCCGCGAAACGCTGCGACTGGGCGTGCGCCTGGGCGACCTGTACCGCCGGCGGTTCCGCCGGGGCCGTCAGCATGCCCGTCGCGGTCAGGAGCTGCACGCCGACGTTGCGCACCTCCGGGGCCACCAGCACGCCGCCGTAGTGCCCGGCCTGCGGCTCGTCAACGAGCATGTAGACCAGGTAGCGTGGCTTCTCGGCCGGAAACACCGCGACGAAGGAGGCCACGTACTCCCCGCCGTAACCGCCCGTGGGGCTCGCCTTCTGGGCCGTGCCCGTCTTGCCGGCCATGCGCACGCCATCGATGCGCGCCTGGGTGCCGGTTCCATCCATCTGCACCACCTCTTCGAGCATGGCCATGACCTGGGAGGTCACTTCCCGATCAAAAACGCGCACGCCCTCGACGGGGCGGTCGGGCTCGTACAGCAGGCGCAGCGGGATGCGCACGCCGCCGTTGGCGATGCACAGGTAGGCCCCAGCCATCTGCAGCATGGTCACGCCAAGCCCCTGCCCGAAGGCCATGTTCGCCAGTTCGACTTCGCGCCACTGACGGGCAGGCCTGAGCAGTCCCGCCGACTCCCCGGCCAGGGGCAGGCCCATGGGCCGACCGAAACCAAGCGCCTGCAGGTACCGGCTGTATTTCTCCGCCCCCATGGCCAGGCCGATCTTGGCCGACCCGATGTTGCTGGAGTAGCGGACGATCTCGTTCACGGTCAGGTTTTCGTACTTGTGCGTGTCCTTGATGCGGCGGCCCTTGAGGCTCCACTTTCCGTTCTCGCAGTAGAACCTGGTGGTGGGCTGGCAGACCTTTTCCTGCAGCGCCGCCGCGACCATGATGGGCTTCATGGTCGACCCGGGCTCGAAGATGTCCACGGCGATGCGGTTCTTCCACTCCCCGCTGGCCTTCTGCACCGAGTTGGGATTGAAGAGCGGGTAGTGCACCCAGGCCAAAATCTCTCCCGTGGGCACGTTGACCACCAGGGCCATGCCGGTCTTGCCCTTGGCCCTGGCCACGCTGCGGGCCAGGGCGTCCTCGGTGGCCAGCTGCACCTGGCTGTCGATGGTCAGCCGCAGGTCCTGGCCGTCGAAAGATGCCCTGTCCTCCCCTTCGATCGAGGACAGGCGGTTGCCGGCGGCGTCGCGCTGGACCGTGTACTTGG
Source organism: Desulfomicrobium escambiense DSM 10707 (assembly GCF_000428825.1). Classification (NCBI taxonomy): domain Bacteria; kingdom Pseudomonadati; phylum Thermodesulfobacteriota; class Desulfovibrionia; order Desulfovibrionales; family Desulfomicrobiaceae; genus Desulfomicrobium; species Desulfomicrobium escambiense. The sequence continues at coordinate 100,674 of NZ_AUAR01000003.1, forward strand.
TCGAGGACGGGGTGAGATGGTCGTTGAAGGCCTTCTCCAGACCCTCGATGCCCTTGCCGTCCATGTTCACGAAACCGAGCAGCTGCCCGGCCATGTGCCCCTGCGGGTACTGGCGGGAATTCTCGGCCTCGAGGTACACGCCGGGCAGGCCTTCCTCGCGCACGGCCGAGGCCTGCGCGTCGCTGATCTTCCTGGCCACCCACACGAAGCGCTTCTTGGTCTTGAGCTGTCCGGCCACGTCGCCGGGGTTCAGGCCGAGAATCTTGCCCAGTCGCTGGGACACCGCCCAGACGTCGCCGACCTCGTTCGGCCGCACGTAGACCGACGGACTGGCGATGGACTTGGCCAGCAGCAGGCCGTTGCGGTCGAAGATCTCGCCGCGCTTGCCCGACACCGTCTCCGAGGCCCAGTACTGCCGGTTGGCCATCTTGGCATATTCAGGCCCCTTGATCACCTGCACGTGGTAGGCGCGCGCCCAGAGTCCCATGAGGGCCAAAGCGAAAAGGACCCCGGCAAAGATGATCTTGCCGCGGCTCCAGTCCCTGGGTGGTTTGCTACCTGTCTTGGCCACGATTGCCTCGCCTATTCCTGCAGAGTGCGGATCTGGTCGCGGTGCGGCGGACGCAGCCCGGCCCCTTCGGCCCTGGCGCGCAGCGTCGGCGGCGCCAGCAGATACTGGCGCTCCACCTGCAACTTCGAATGCTGATCCCGCTTTTCCTGAAGTTCGCGCTCCAGGGTCTTGAGCTCATAGGCCAGGTCGACCCTCTCGATGTTGACCCAGACAAGCCCCAACCCCAGAACGATGGTCATCACGAACACGAGTCCCAGGCCCAGATACCCCGAGCCCAAGCCCTTCACTCTCCACCCCCTGCGATACGCTCGGCCACGCGCAGCTTGGCGCTGCGGCTGCGGCTGTTGGCCCGCATCTCCTCGTCTCCCGGCAGCTGGGGCTTGCGGAAAGGCAGGCGGAGCCTCTTCTCGTGGCCGCACGTGCAGACGGGATACTCCCGCGGACACAGGCAGCCGGTGCTCTCCGTACGGAAGGCGCGCTTCACGATGCGGTCCTCCAGGGAGTGGAAGGAAATGACGCAGATGCGCGCGCCCGGGCGCAGGTAATCGACGACGCGCGCCAGAAAATTCTCGACCTCTCTCAGTTCCTGGTTGACTTCCAGGCGCAGGGCCTGGAACGTCTTGGTCGCGGGGTGGTTGCGGGCCAGGGCGCGGCGCTTGGCCGGGTAGGCCGCGGCCACGATGCGGGCAAGCTCCAGGGTTGTCTCGATGGGGGCCTTTTCCCTGATCTCGACGATGGCGCGTGCGATGCGCCCGGCCATGGGCTCCTCGCCGTAGTCCCACAGGAGCTGGCGCAGACGTTCGAAGGAGGCGCCGTTGACGATGTTCGACGCGGGCTCACCGCCTGACCCCGGATCCATGCGCATGTCAAGGGGCCCGTCGTGCAGGAAGGAAAACCCCCGTTCGGGGCTGTCGAGTTGCAGGGACGAAACCCCGAGATCGGCCACGACGCCGTCCAGGAAGTCCCAGCCGACCTCCCGCAACGCGCCGGAAAAATTCTGAAACGAGGTGTGCGCCAGATGCACGTTCTCCCCGTAGCGGGAGAGCCGCTCGCCCGCCTTCTGCAGGGCCTGCCTGTCGCGGTCCAGGCCCAGAAGGTGCGCCTGGCCGCCGGTCATTTCCATGAGCCGCGACGCATGGCCGCCAAGGCCAAGGGTGGCGTCCATGTAGAAGCCGCCCGGCTTGGGGTCGAGCCAGTGCATGACCTCGTCGATCATGACCGGGATGTGTTCGGAGTATGCGTCCATGGGCCCCTTCGGATCAGAACCGGAGTTCAAAGCCGTTGCCGGCCAGATCGTCCATGACCTGGTCGAAATTCTCCTGCATGGCCGTGCGCTGCGCCTCGAACCGCCCCAGGTCCCAGATCTCGAACTTGCGGCCCACGCCGGCCAGGACGATGTCCTTCTGCAGTCCGGCGTAGCTGCGCAGATGGGGCGGGATGAGGACGCGGCCCTGCTTGTCCAGGGTCACCTCGACGGCTCCGGAGATGAAGAACCGGTGGAAGTCCCGCACGCGACGGTCGGCCATGTTCAGCTTGGAAAAACTCTGCTCGATCTGCTCCCACTCGGGCAGGGGGTAGGCGGCCACGCAGTCGTCGAAATTCGTCAGGATGAGCTTGCCCTCGGGCGACTGGGCGAACACCTCGTCGCGAAACTCCGGGGGCAGCATGAGCCGCCCCTTCGGGTCCTGCGTACGATGTGAATGCCCTCTGAACATGCCCAGCCCTCACCTTTTTCCACTTTTTACCACTTTTTACCACCCTTACTCACGCACCTCCCGGAGAGTCAAGCCATTCCACCACTTTTTGCTCAAGTCGGGAGCGAAAAAATGCGGCCATCTCCCTGCGCCGATGCGGCGCGCTTTCGCGGGCTAAGCGGGATACGCCGCACCGCGCCCCTTCGCCGCGCCCAGCCTTCGGCGAGGCGCGCCTGACACTTGCGTCGGGATGCGACCGTTCGTGACGGTCGACGCAAAAATTTCCGCCGCTCCCACTCAATTCCTTGACTCGCAATTTTGAGAGGCATATCCACTGGAGTGGAAAAGATAACCTATGCTCTGCGGTCAGAAATACCAGATCCATCGCAGTTCATGATTTTCGACATGCACGAATGCAGATTCGGACATGCCGAGAGGATGCAATGCGTCACATGATGGACTCTTCCACAAGCCATCCTGAAATGACGCAACGCAATTCTTCGAATAAATAGAACAAACAGGACATTGTTCCCGACGTACACGAATGGACATCGCTGTTCTTCTCTCTTGCGCAGCAGCAGGGATGCTTGCAGGAATCGGTGCAAGTCATTCCTTTCCACGCGGGTGGCTGACCGCCACTCTCGGAGGCACAGTGTGCGCCCTCCTTGCCGCGGGTCTGGTCCTGTCCGGACAACCCGTTTGGGAGTGGCGCAGCGCATGGGCGGTCGGGGGCGAGCGTCTGCTCGTGCGACTCGACGAAATCAGCGCCTTTTTTCTGCTCCTGCTCGGCGTCGTCGGATTTGCGGGCGCAATCTACAGCCGTGGATACTGGAACGAAGGCCGTCACCCGCGCTCGGCCCGCTCCGGGCGGCTGTGGTGGAACGCGATGCTCATGAGCATGGGGCTGGTGCTGACGGCCGGCAACGGCCTGCACTTCCTCCTGGCCTGGGAATGCTTCGCCGTGAGCGCCTATTTCCTCGTCACCCTGGACCGCGCGAATCCCGAGGTCCGCGCCGCAGGCTGGATCTACCTGGCCGCCTCCCACGCCGGTACCCTGGCGCTCTTCGCCCTTTTCTCCACCCTGGCCGCGCGCACGGGGACCTGGGAACTGGGGCCCGTCCGCCATCTCGCGGACCTTGCCCATCTCTTCTGGCTTGCGCTGCTGGGTTTCGGCATCAAGGCCGGCGTCTTCCCCCTGCACATCTGGCTTCCCTCGGCCCACGCCAACGCCCCCAGCCACGTTTCCGCCCTCATGTCCGGCATGGCCCTCAAGATGGGCGTGTTCGGCCTGGTCCGCTTCGGGTCCTGGCTGCCCATGCCCATGGGCGCGGGCTGGGTCGTGGCCGGACTGGGCTGCGCCAGCGCCGTCCTCGGGGTCGCCTTCGCCCTGGGGCAGCACGACCTCAAACGACTGCTGGCCTACCACAGCGTGGAGAACATCGGCATCATCCTCATGGGCCTGGGCTTCGCCATGATCGCCGCATCCCAGGGCCGACCGGAGTGGGGCGTCCTGGCCCTGGCCGGCGGCCTGCTCCACGTCTGGAATCACGGACTCTTCAAGGCCCTGCTCTTCCTGGGGGCCGGCTCGGTGCTCCATGCCGTGGGGACGCGCGAAATGAGCCGTCTGGGGGGCCTGTGGAAGGCTATGCCCTGGACGGCAGGATTTTTCACCCTCGGGGCCATGGCCATCTGCGGCCTGCCGCCCCTGAACGGCTTCGTCAGCGAATGGCTGGTCTTTTCGGGCCTGTTCGACGCAAGCCGGCATCAGACCGGGGCGATCCTGGGCGCGGTGCCCGCGGCCATCCTGCTGGGGGCCACCGGCGCCCTGGCCCTGGCCTGCTTCATCAAAGTCTGCGGGGTCGTCTTCCTTGGCGCGCCCCGGACCGAGGCCGCCGGAAAGGCGCACGAATGCGGTCCCGGCATGCGCGGGGCCATGGCCGTCCTGGCGGGCGGGTGCCTGGTCATCGGCCTCGCACCGGCCCTCCTCTGGCCGACGCTCATGCGCGTGGCCACGGCCTGGTTCGGACTCGCGGCGCCCCTGGACATCCCCAACCGTCTGACGCCGCTGGGCACGGCCCATGTCCTGATCGCCCTGCCCGCCCTGGCTGCCGGGGCCCTGGCCTACCGGCTCCTGCGGCAACGCACGGCCCGGGCCCTGACCTGGGATTGCGGCTACGCCGAACCCACGCCGCGCATGCAGTACACCGCCGGGTCCTTCGCCGGCATCATCACCGGCTGGTTCGACTGGATTCTACGGCCCATGGTCCACGAGGACCCGCCCGCGGATTTCTTTCCGGCCCATGCGTCCCGGACCTCGCACACGCCCGAGACGGTCCTCGAACGGGTCGTCAGCCCCTTCGGGCTGGCCATCCTCAGGCTTTCGGATCTGGTCAGGGGCTTCCAGCACGGCAGGACCCAGGCCTACATTCTCTACCTGTGTGCGGCCATCCTCGCGCTGGCCCTGGCCATCCCCTTCAGCGGCGGGACGGCGCCCTGATCCATCAACCTCCACGCATCGATAACAGACATGTATCTCAACCTCATTCAGATCGCCGAGTCCTTTGGGGTCTCGGAACAGCTCGTCCTCGAGTGGGTCAGAAACGAAGGCATGCCCCACGTGCATGACCGCGACCGCATCCTCTTCGAGCAGGACCAGGTCATGACCTGGGCAGCCCGCAACGGGCTGGCGGCCAACACGGGCTTCCTCGCCCAGCCGACGCCCGCTCTGGCCTCGAACCTGGACCTCGCCGCATTGGCGCGGCGCGGCGGAATCTGGCGCGACGTTGCGCCGGACGGCCTCACAGGCGTGCTCAAACGCATCGTCCGCAGCCTGCCGGGCGTCCAGCCCGCAGTCCTCGACATGCTCGCCCACCGCATCTGCACCCCGGAAGGGCTGACCATGGCCCCGACCGGCGGGGGCTTCGCCCTGCCCCACCCGGCCCGCGGCGTCTTCCTCGGCGAAGCCTGCGCCCTGGTCGCGGTCATCCTGCTGAACGCCCCTCTCGAAGGGACCAAGGGACCGGACAAAATCCCCGTCACCCGGCTGCTCTTCTTCATCTCGCCCACGCCGCGCCTGCATGTGGACATGCTCGGCCTGCTGGCCCGCAGCATCGCCTCGGGCGTGTTGAGCGCGGCGCTGGACCAGGCTGCCGACGACGAGGCCCTGCAGCAGGCCCTCATCGAAGGCAGCGGACACGCCGTGCCCTTGAGATCCGGAGGGAGACGATGATCTCCGCATTGCTCGGAACGGCCGCCCTGGCCCTGGTCCTGGCCTGCGCCCTGGGGGCGCGTCCGCGCCTCTGGCTTGCGCTCAACAGCCTCGGCGCCCTGGCCGGCCTGGGCTCGGCGGCAACGGTCCTGACAGGCGGCCGGGGATGGGCCTTGAGGAGTGCCCTGACCCTGGGCGGGGAAAACGTCTTCTTGACCCTCGACGCCTTGAGCGCCCTCTTCCTGACGCTGGTCTGCCTGGTGGGCGGACTCGGGGCGCTCTATGCCTCGGAATACTGGCCCGACGAACACTTTCCGCGCTCCGCACCCCGGGGGCGGTCGTGGTGGAGCGCCCTCGTGCTGTCCATGGGCCTGGTCCTGACCTGCGCCAACGGGCTGCACTTCCTCTTCGCCTGGGAAGCCTTCGCGCTGAGCGCCTACTTCCTCATCACCCTGGACCGGGAGCGCTCCGAAGTGCGCCGGGCCGGCTGGCTCTATCTGGCCGCCTCCCACGCCGGGACCATGGCCCTCTTCGCGTTTTTCTCGGCCCTGGCCGCTGGCGTCGGGACCTGGGACCTGGGACCCCTGCGCGACCGGCCCGACCTGGCCCCGCTCTTCTGGCTGGCGCTGGTGGGCTTCGGGGTCAAGGCGGGCATGTTCCCCCTGCATATTTGGCTGCCCTCGGCCCACGCGGGCGCGCCGAGCCACGTCTCGGCCATCATGTCCGCCGTGGCCGTCAAGATGGGCGTGTACGGCATCGTCCGCTTCTCCGGCTGGCTGCCCGTGCCCGACGACGCGGGTTGGGCGGTGCTCGGCATCGGCTGCGCAAGCGCCCTGATGGGCATCGTCTTCGCCATGGCCCAGAACGACATCAAGCGCCTGCTGGCCTACTGCACCGTGGAAAACGTCGGCATCATCCTCATCGGCCTGGGCCTGGCCCTGCTGGCCGCTGCCCACGGACACCCCGCCTGGGGGCATGTCGCCCTGGCCGGGTCCCTGCTGCACGTCTTCAACCACTGTCTGTTCAAGACCCTGCTCTTCTTCGGCGCAGGCTCGGTCCTCCATGCCACGGGCACCCGCGACATGAGCCGCCTGGGCGGGCTGTGGCGAACCATGCCGTGGACTGCGGCCCTCTTCGCCGTCGGCGCGGCCGCCGTGTCCGGCCTGCCGCCGCTCAACGGCTTCGTCAGCGAGTGGGCCATCTACCAGGGCTTGCTCAAAGCCGTGGCCCAGAAGGGCGAGACCTTCGGCGTGCTGCCGGCCGTCATCGTCCTGGCCGGGACCGGCGCCCTGGCCCTGGGCGCGTTCGCCAAGGCTTCAGCCATCGTCTTTCTCGGCGCGCCCCGCGGCAAGACCTCGGGACACGCTGCCGAATTCGGCTTCGCCATGCGCGCGGCCATGGTCGTACCGGCAGCCATCATGCTCTGCGTCGGCCTCATGCCCGGCTATTTTTTTAATATGGTGCAAGCATGCATCGCGGCCTGGACGCCGCAGTGGGCCCCTGCCGCGCCCCCCATCCCGGTCCGGGCCATCGGCGGGGCGCACACGGCCCTGGCCTGCGCCCTGGCCGCCGCCGCGATCATCGCCCTGCGCAAGGTGCGGGCGGGCGGCATCCGCCGGGGACCGACCTGGGACTGCGGCTACGCAGCTCCGAGTGCGCACATGCAGTACACCGGCGGGTCCTTCGCCGGCATCGTGACCGGCTGGTTCCGGTGGGCCCTGCGCCCCGAAAGGCGCATCCGCCGGGTCCGCGGCTATTTCCCGGAATCGGCCCTGGCCCTGGAGAGGGTCCCGGAAACCGTTCTGGAAAAGGGGATCGAACCCGCCGCCAGAACCGTCATGCTTCTGGCCGACGCGGCGCGGAGCCTGCAGCACGGACGACTGCACCTTTATATTCTGTATGTATTCCTCGGGGTCACGGCGCTGGGGATGCTGGTCTTCCAGGGAGGGATGTGATGTCCGCGATCATGGATATTTTGCTGCGCCTGCTGGCCTGGCTGGTCCTGGCGCCGCTCGTTCCCGGCGTCATCAACAAGGTCAAGGCCTGGGTGGCCTGCAGGCAGGGACCGCCCGTGCTCCAGCTCTACTACGACCTGGCGCGCCTGTGGCGCAAAGGCGTGGTCGTCAGCACCCTGGCCTCGCCCGGCTTCGTCATCGCACCGGCCGTGGCCTGGGTGGCGGTGGTCGGCGCAGCCCTGCTGCTGCCCCTGGCCGGGGCCGGGACGCCCGTATCCTTCGACGGCGACGTGCTGCTCCTGATCTACCTCTTGGCCCTGGCCCGCTTCTGCACGGCCTGGGGCGCCATGGAAACGGGATCGGCCTTCGAGGGCATGGGCGCGGCCCGCGAGGTCAGCTACGCCGTGCTGGCCGAGGTCGGCATCATCACCGCCGTCCTGACCCTGGTGGTGCAGTCGGGCAGCATCTCCCTGTCGTCCATGTTCGCGCCGCTGCCCGGCCCCAGCGCGGCCCTGCTGGCCGTGGGGCTCTTCATCATCCTGCTGGCCGAAAACTGCCGCGTGCCCTTCGACGACCCCAATACGCACCTGGAGTTGACCATGATCCACGAGGTCATGGTCCTGGACCACAGCGGGCCGCCCCTGGCCATGATCCTGCACGGCGCGTCGATCAAGCTGATGCTCTTCGCCGCCCTCCTGGCCCAGACCGTGCTGCCCCTGGCGGAACTGCCCCTGGCTGCGTCCGTCGCCGTCCTGGCCCTGGCCGTCCTGCTGACGGCCGTGGCCGTGGGTCTGGTGGAGTCCCTGACGGCTCGCCTGGCCTTCCGCCGGGTGCCGCTCCTGCTGACCATCGGTTTCCTGTTCTGCCTCTTTCCGCTGCTGCTGACATGGATGGGTGACATATGAACGATTCCCTCAATCTCCTCATCGGCCTGGCCATGGGCCTCAACCTCCTGGCCCTGGGCACCAGCCGGCTGCCCGTGCTGATCCGCGCCGTGGGCGCCCAGGGCGTGCTCTTGGGGCTGGTGCCGCTGGTCCTCGAAGCCCACGAACTGGACTGGCGCCTGGTGCTCATCACCCTGGCCACCGTGGCCGGCAAGGGCTTCCTCATCCCGGGGCTGCTGCACCGCGCCATGCGCACGGCCAACATCGCCCGCGAACTGGAACCCTACATCGCCTACATCCCGTCCCTGCTGCTGGGGGCCGGGGCGACCATCGCGGCCGTGTCCCTGGCCCGCCACCTGCCGCTCCTGCCAGAGCACGCCGGGACCCTGCACGTGCCCGGGGCCATCGCCCTGATCCTGACCGGCTTCATCCTGCTCATCGGCCGGACCAAGGCCATCTCGCAGGTCTGCGGCTACCTGATCCTGGAAAACGGCATCTACCTCGCCGGCCTCCTGCTCATCCGCTCGACCCCGATCCTGGTGGAGTTCGGCATCCTGCTCGACGTCACCGTCGGCATCTTCGTCATCGGCATCATCGTCGACCGCATCCAGCGGGCCTTCGATTCCCTGGACACACGCAAACTCACGGCGCTGCACGAATGAACTCCATGCTCCTGATCCTCATCCCCGTGGTCGGCGCGGCCCTGGCGGCCATCTGGCCCGACAGGCGCACGCGCCCCCTGCTGCTGCCCGCGGTCGGCGCCGCGCACTTCGCCCTGTGCCTGTGGCTCATGGCCGCACCGGCGGCCGTGGACCCGGCCGCGTGGCTGGCCTTCGACCCCCTGGCCCGGGCCATCCTGCCCGGCGTGTCCCTGCTCTTCCTGGTCTGCGCCTGCTACGCGGCCAGCTACCTCCGGCTCAAGGAGCAGGGAAACAGGGTCTTCGTCGCGGCCCTGCTCCTGGTCCTGGGCCTGCTGAGCGCGGGGCACCAGGCCCGGCACCTGGGCATCCTGTGGATCGCCACCGAGGCCGTGACCCTGGCCTGCGTGCCCCTGATCCATTTCACGGGCACGCCGCGCGCCTTCGAGGCGACCTGGAAATACCTGCTGGTGGGCGGAACGGGCATCGCCCTGTCCCTGCTCGGATCCATCTGCCTGGGCTACGCCTCCCTGCACGGCGGCGGGTCCGGCGACATCACCTTCACGGCCCTGCTGGCCCACGGCCCGAGCCTGTCCAAAACCTGGGTCCTGACGGCCTGGGTCCTGCTGCTGGTCGGGTACGGCACCAAGATGGGCCTGGCCCCCATGCACACCTGGAAGCCCGACACCTACGGCGAGAGCCCCGGCCTGGTCGGCGCGCTGCTGGCGGGCGGGGTCACGTCCGTGGCCTTCACGGCCATCCTGCGCGTCAAGTCGGTCATCGACGCGGCCGGGGAAGGGGCCATGGCCGACCGCAGCCTTCTGGCCCTGGGCCTCTTCTCGACCCTGACCGCGGCCCTCTTCCTGCTGCGCACACGGGATTTCAAGCGCATGCTCGCCTATTCGAGCATCGAGCACATGGGCATCCTGTGCATCGCCTCGTCCTTCGGCAGCGCCGGGGTCTGGGCGGCCCTCTTCCATGTCTGGAGCAATGGCCTGACCAAGGGCACCCTCTTCCTGAGCGCCGGCAACCTGCAACGGGCCGCGGGGTCGGCCTCCATGGACGACGCGCGGGGCATGTCCAAAATCCTGCCGCACAACTCCAGGCTCTTCGTCGCGGGCATGTTCGCCATCACGGCCTGCCCGCCCTTCGGCCCCTTCTTCAGCGAACTGCTCATCGTCCGCACCGGCCTGGCGGGCGACCACCCATGGGCCATCGGCCTTTTCCTGGTCTGCCTGCTGCTGGCCTTCTTCGGGCTGTCCCACGTGGTTTTCGCCATCGTCGACGGCCGGCCGCGCCTGAAGAAGCCCGACCCGGCCCACATCCGGGAGACCGCAGGCCTCGTCCTGCCGCCGCTGGCGCTGCTTGCCGCATCGCTCTGGCTCGGCCTCTTCACCCCGGCCATCCTCAAGGATGCCTGGTCCGCAGCAGTCCTTCAACTCTTCCCACTGCCATGAACACACTCGCACCGTTTTTCTCCTTCGCCAACGCATCCAGAGTCTCCTGGGCCTCGGTCCCGGTCTTTTCGGTGACCAAGCTCGTCCGCCTGACCGGCGAACTGATCCGGGGCGGCGCGCGCCTCGTGGCCTGGTTCGGGGTCCCGGACCATGACGAGACGACCCTGGTCGCCATCCTGGCCATGGACGACGACAGCATCCTCGGCGTGGCCCGCAGCGAACCCGTCAGCGGCTCGTACCCGTCCCTTACGCCCAAATACCCCCAGGCCCATCTTTTCGAGCGCGAGGCCTGGGAACAGCACGGGCTGGTCCCCGTCGGCCACCCGTGGCTCAAGCCCGTGCGGCACACCAACGGCGACGCGCCGGCCAACGCGCCCTTCTTCCGCGTGGAAGGCGGCGAGGTGCACGAGGTGGCCGTGGGGCCGGTCCACGCCGGAGTCATCGAACCCGGGCACTTCCGCTTCCAGTGCGCCGGCGAGGAGGTCATGCATCTGGAGATCGCCCTGGGTTACCAGCACCGCGGCGTGGAGGATGCCCTGGCCGGCGGTCCCCACCGCGGCACCGTGTTCCAGATGGAGGCCGTGGCCGGAGATTCGACCATCGCCCATGCCACGGCTCACGCCATGGTCATGGAGGCCCTGGCCGGCGTCGAGGCACCCCTGCGCGCCCAGTGGCTAAGAGCCGTGGCCCTGGAACTCGAACGACTGGCCAACCACACCGGCGACATGGGCGCCCTGGCCATGGACGTGGCCTTTCTGCCGACCTCATCCGCCTGCGGCAAGATCAGGGGCGACTTCCTGAACCTCACGGCGCTGCTGTGCGGCAACCGCTTCGGCCGCGGCCTGGTCCGTCCCGGCGGGTGCATGCACGACCTGGAGCCGGAGCGCCTGGCCACCCTAGTCGAACGGCTGAAAACCCACATGGCGGATGTCGAGCAGGCCATGGCCTGGTTCTGGGACGCGGCCTCGGTGCGCGTACGCTTCCGTAACGTCGGCGTCGTGCACCCGCCCCAGGCCGTAAACATAGGGCTGGTCGGCCCCGCGGCGCGGGCCTGCGGGCTGGTCCGGGACGTGCGCTTCGACCACCCGGCGGGTTGGCACCGCTTCTCCCAGGCCCCTGTGGCGGTCTGGCCCAGCGGCGATATCTTCGCCCGGGCCCGCGTGAGGTCCCTGGAAGTGCAGCGTTCGGGCCGCTATCTTTTCGAACAGCTGGCCGAACCCGTGGACGGCGAACTGCGCACCGCACTTGGAGCACCCCAGCCCGAAGCCCTGGCCGTGGCCCTGGTGGAGGGATGGCGCGGCGAGGTCTGCCACGTGGCCCTGACGGGCCATGACGGACGCTTCCGGCGCTACAAGATCAAGGACCCGTCCTTCCACAACTGGTCCGGCCTGGCCCTGGCCCTGCGCGGCACGGCCGTCTCGGACTTTCCCATCTGCAACAAGAGCTTCAACCTGTCCTACTGCGGGTTCGATCTGTAAGGGGAGCGCTCATGTACATTTTCGACACCCTCATGAACCGCATGCGCCGCGGCTGCCAGACCATGGCCTACCCCCACGGCCCGGCCCCGGCCCTGCCCGACCGCCACGGCGGCGCCCTGCGCCTGGATGCCTCGGCCTGCCCGGCAGGCTGCGACGCATGCGCCGAAGTCTGCCCCACGGGCGCCATCTCGCGGCAACCCGGATCGAGCACGACATTGGACCTCGGCCGCTGCCTGTTTTGCGGGGCCTGCACCAAGACCTGTCCCCACGGCGCCGTGACGCGCACAAGCGACCACCGCCTGGCGGTGCGTCGCCGGGACGACCTGCTCCTGGGCAAGCCCGGCGAGGAGGAGCTGCGCCTGGCCGAAGCCCTGGACAAAAAGATGAAGAGCCTCCTGGGACGCTCCCTGCGCCTGCGGCAGGTCAGCGCCGGCGGGTGCTGCGCCTGCGAGGCGGACATCAACGTGCTCGGGACCATCGGCTGGGACCTGGGCCGCTTCGGCATCCAGTACGTGGCCTCGCCGCGCCACGCCGACGGCGTGCTCATCACCGGCCCCGTGACCAAGGGCATGGAGCTGGCCCTGCGCAAGACCTGGGAGGCCGTACCCGAGCCGCGCATCGCCATCGCCCTGGGCGCCTGCGCCATCAGCGGCGGGCCCTTTATCGGCCACCCGCAGCACAACGGCGGGGCCGACCCGGTGGTGCCCATCGACCTCTACATTCCCGGCTGCCCGCCTCACCCCCTGACCATCCTCGACGGGTTCCTGCGCCTGCTGGGGCGCCTCGAAGAACAGAAAGGCTGATCTTTCGGGACGCAACTCCCTGGAAAAAGGGCGCAAAAAAGGGCCGGGATCGCTCCCGGCCCTTTTTTGGGCTATGGCAAATCTGCTTAGTACATGCCGCCCATGCCGCCCATGCCGCCGCCGGGCATGGCCGGAGCAGCCTCTTCCTTGGGCTTCTCGGCGATGGCGCACTCGGTGGTCAGCAGCAGGGAGGCCACGGAAGCGGCGTTCTGCAGGGCGATGCGGGTCACCTTCTTGGGGTCGATGACGCCGGACTTGAGCAGGTCTTCGTACTCGCCGGTGGCGGCGTTGTAACCGAAGTCTTCCTTGCCGTGGCGGACCTTGTCGATGACCACGGCGCCTTCGACGCCGGCATTACCGCAGATCATGCGGATGGGCTCCTCGATGGCGCGGCGGATGACCTGCACGCCGGCGGCCTCGTCGTCATCGGCGGGCTTCACGGAATCCAGGACGGCCTGGCAGCGCACCAGGGCGACACCGCCGCCGGGCACGATACCCTCTTCAACGGCGGCGCGGGTGGCGTTCAGGGCGTCTTCCACGCGGGCCTTCTTTTCCTTCATCTCGGTCTCGGTGGCGGCACCGACGTTGATCACGGCCACACCGCCGACGATCTTGGCCAGGCGCTCCTGCAGCTTCTCACGGTCGTAATCGGAGGTGGTCTCCTCGATCTCGTTGCGGATCTGCTTCACGCGGGCCTTGATGGCTTCGGCTTCGCCGGCGCCGTCGACGATGGTGGTGTTTTCCTTGTCGATGACCACGCGCTTGGCGGAACCGAGCTGGTTCAGGGCGATGCTTTCGAGCTTGACGCCCAGGTCATCGGACACGACTTCGCCGCCGGTCAGGATGGCGATGTCCTGCAGCATGGCCTTGCGGCGCTCGCCGAAGCCGGGGGCCTTGACGGCCACGACCTGCAGGGTGCCGCGCAGCTTGTTGACGACAAGCGTGGCCAGGGCTTCGCCTTCGATGTCCTCGGCGATGATGACCAGGGGCTTGCCCATCTTGGCGGCCTGCTCCAGAACGGGGAGCAGTTCCTTCATGTTGGAGATCTTCTTCTCGTTGATGAGGATCAGCGGGTTGTCCATTTCGCAGACCATCTTGTCGGGGTTGGTCACGAAGTAGGGGGACAGGTAGCCGCGGTCGAACTGCATGCCTTCGACGACGTCAAGGGTGGTTTCCAGGCCCTTGGCCTCTTCAACGGTGATGACGCCTTCCTTGCCGACCTTGCTCATGGCCTCGGCAATGATGTTGCCGATGGTGGAGTCGTTGTTGGCGGAAATGGTGCCGACCTGGGCGATTTCCTTCTGGTCGCGGGTGGGCTTGGCCAGCTTGTCCAGGCTCGCGATGACGGCCTCGACGGCCTTGTCGATGCCGCGCTTGATGGACATGGGGTTGCGGCCGGCGGCGACCAGCTTGATGCCCTCGTGGAAGATGGCCTGGGCCAGGATGGTGGCGGTGGTGGTGCCGTCACCGGCGATGTCGGAAGTCTTGGAGGCAACTTCCTTGACCATCTGGGCGCCCATGTTCTCGAACTTGTCTTCCAGTTCGATCTCCTTGGCCACGGTCACGCCGTCCTTGGTGATGATGGGGGAGCCGAAGGACTTTTCGATGACGACGTTGCGGCCCTTGGGTCCGAGGGTGACCTTGACGGCATCGGCCAGGGTGTCCACGCCCTTCTTCAGTCTTTCACGGGCCTTGGCGTCGAACTTGATAACTTTAGCAGCCATGTGTGCGTCTCCTTATGTAATGAAAGATTAGGCTTCGATAACGGCGAGGATGTCGTCCTCGCGCATGATGAGCAGTTCTTCGCCGTCGATCTTGACTTCGGTGCCGGCGTACTTGTTGAAGATCACCTTGTCGCCGGTCTTGACGCCCATGGGGATCTGCTTTCCGTCATCGGCGACCTTGCCGGGGCCGGCGGCAACCACTTCACCCTTGATGGGCTTTTCCTTGGCGGAGTCAGGGATGATGATGCCGCCTTTGGTTACCTGTTCCTCTTCGAGACGCTTGACCAGGATACGGTCGTGCAACGGTCTGAGCTTCATGTTTTCCTCCAAGATGTTTAAGAATTGCTTCCGAATAGATAAAATTTCTGGCACTCTTCACCAACAAGTGCCAACACGCGGGCCTGTTCGTTCCTCGCCGGTCCGCGCAAGACAGAGGCCCAAATAATCCCTGCCCCGGTGAAGTCAAGGGCGACCGCGCAAAAAAATTTCATGTTCATCCGGATTTTTCCGCGGCCGGCCTGCGCGTCTTGTGATTCCGGCCGAGGCAGGCTATGGATTTCGCCTTGAAAACGCGTCCCGATTCGATCAGGGACGACACCGCAGACAAGGACACGCCCATGCTCGACATCAAATTCGTTCGCTCCAACACCGACGACGTCAAGGAAGGCCTGCGCAAGAGGCGCAGCAAGCTCGACCTCGACGAGTTCCTGGCCATCGACCAGAAGCGCCGCGACCTCCTGCTGGAGGCCGAGGAGCTCAAGGCCCGCCGCAACCAGGCCTCGGGCGACATCGCCCGCATGAAGAAAACCGGCGAGAACGCCGACGCCCTTCTGGCCGAGCTCGGGGCCATGTCCACCCGCATCAAGGCGCTGGACGAGGAACTCAAGGACATCGACGGCCAGACCGAGCAGTGGGTCATGTCCATCCCCAACGTCCCGCACCCCTCGGTCCCCGAGGGCGTGGACGACTCGGACAACGTGCAGGTCCGCACCTGGGGCGCCAAGCCCGAGCTGGACTTCGCCCCGAAGGAACACTGGGAACTGGGCACGGCCCTGGGCGGCCTGGACTTCGAGACCGCGGCCAAGATCACGGGCAGCCGCTTCGTCCTCCTGAAGGGCTGGGCCGCGCGCATGGAACGGGCGCTCATCAGCCTCATGCTCGACGTGCAGACCATGGAGAACGGCTACGACGAGGTCATGCCCCCGGTCATCGTCAACCGCGAGAGCCTCATGGGCACCGGCCAGCTCCCGAAATTCGAAGAAGACCTCTTCCGCCTGGGCGACTCCAACTACTACCTCATCCCCACGGCCGAGGTCCCGGTGACCAACATCTACCGCGACACGACCCTGGCCGAAGGCGCCCTGCCCATCGCCCACTGCGCCTACACGGCCTGCTTCCGCTCCGAAGCCGGCTCCTACGGCAAGGACACCAAGGGCATGATCCGCCAGCACCAGTTCGACAAGGTGGAGCTGGTGCGCTTCGTCCACCCCGACACTTCCTACGACGAACTGGAAAAGCTGCTGGGCCACGCCGAGAGCATCCTGCAGAGGCTGGGTCTGCACTACCGGGTGGTCACGCTGTGTGCCGGAGATTTGGGCTTTTCATCCGCGAAAACTTACGATATAGAAGTTTGGTTGCCCGGTCAGGACAAGTATCGCGAGATCTCGTCCTGCTCCAACTTCGAGGACTTCCAGGCCCGCCGGGCCGGGATCCGCTTCAAGCCGGTGGCCTCGAAGAAGAGCAGACTGGTGCACACCCTGAATGGCTCTGGTCTGGCCGTCGGCCGAACAATGGTAGCGATTCTGGAGAATTACCAGCAGGCCGACGGGTCGGTCATCGTCCCCGAAGCACTGCGTCCGTACATGAACGGACAGGAAAGGATCGAACTGAAAAAAGGATGACTTTCCGGCTTGACAAGCAGATGGCCCGACTATAGAAGCGTCTTCTCTTTCGGGCCGTTAACTCAGACGGTAGAGTATCTGCCTTTTAAGCAGAGAGTCGAAGGTTCGATCCCTTCACGGCCCACCAAAACCTTGCGTCCCCATCGTCTAGTGGCCTAGGACGGCGGCCTCTCACGCCGCTAACAGGGGTTCAAACCCCCTTGGGGACGCCACTTTTTTTTCTGACGCGGTTCGCGTCCCCATCGTCTAGCTAGGTCCAGGACACCGGCCTTTCACGCCGATAACAGGGGTTCAAATCCCCTTGGGGACGCCAAATATTTTGGGCGATCGTTCAACGGCAGGACAGCGGACTCTGACTCCGTCAATCTTAGTTCGAATCTAAGTCGCCCAGCCACGTCCCCATCGTCTAGCTAGGTCCAGGACACCGGCCTTTCACGCCGATAACAGGGGTTCAAATCCCCTTGGGGACGCCACAAGAAAGCAAGGTCTTTCAGCGCACGCTGGAAGGCCTTTTTCTTTGGCTCACATCGCAGCCACATTTTCCAAAAGTCGTCGTCGCTCGTTCCCGAAAATCCGCCAGAAGCCGTCTCGACACCGAAGCCGGACCAGGACGCCCCCCCCTTCCGGCCGGGCAAGAGCTATCGGTCTCCCTCACGGTTACGCAACAAAACCCTCCTCCCTCGTACAGCGCGGCCCTTTGGCCGGCACAGGCCTTACGCCACCTGCATTCTCCGCTCGACGCCAAGTCCCCCATGGCGTATGTAAGGAGATTCGTTTCGTTCCCGATGGTTCGCCCTGAAACTTGCCCACGAAAATCAGGCAATCTCCGGGCGTCATGGCCACACCCAAACCATGCAGGCCGCTCTGGCGGCTTTGCCCAAAACAAAGCGAGGCAACCGTGCACAACATGCCGACACATCCCGTACTGCAACACCGATGGGCGGTGCGGGATGGCCGCGAGGGAAAGGCCCTTGTCTACTATGGGCTGCGCAATCCTCCCTATCATCACGAAACGGTCTTGGTCGTGCCGGACGCTTTGGGCGACGCCCTGACAGGACTTGACGGTACAAAAACTCTGGACAGCCTACCGGGAATCGTGCGCGAGAGCGACGAATTCCGCTACCTGCTCACGCAGGGGATCGTGGTGGATAAAACGGACCAGCGACAACCATCCACGGCCGAGCGCAAACGGGTCTGCACCCGCTGCGTAACCGACGACCATCTCCTGCCAGGGCTGGAATTCGATGCCCGCGGCGTATGCGCCTTCTGCCAGTGCTATGAACAGGCCGAACGGGAAGGGGGGACCGCCGGACCTCGCAACGCGGTGGATGAGGAGACGTTGCTGTCCATCGCCGCCAAGAACAAGGACTCCCGTTTCGACGTCATGGTCCTTTGCACCGGAGGCAAGGATTCCACCTATCTGCTCTGGTATCTGGCCAAAAAGCTTGGGCTGCGCGTTTTGGCCGCATCCTGGAACATGCCCTACACCAACGACACCTGCCGCAGAAACATCCGCCGCGCCCTTGAACTGCTGCCGGATGTCGAACTGGTGGAACGGACCCTGCCCGCAAACGCCATCCGTGACGCCATGCGCTCCCAGTTCGGCCACGTGGGGGTACCGTGCCTTTGCCCGACCGTGGCCCACATCCTCTTTTTCCCTCTTGCCGCCGAAGAACGGATTCCGATGGTCATGCAGGGCGTCGAAGAAGTCCAACTGGCGGTCATGAGCTACGTCATGCGCAACCTGCAAAACGAAAACGGGCAGTCCAGTCCAACTCTGTCCATTCGCGAGCAGACCCTGCAGTTCCTGGAGATGGTGGCAAACACTCCCGAACCAACCGCGCCTTTTTCCCTGACTGCGGATTTTCTCCACTATCAGCGCGCTATCCGAAACAGCCTCGGCTCGATTTACGCTCCCCTTGATCGCCTGCTCACGCGGGCCCGGCAGGACGAATCCGCTTTTGTGCCGCAATTCCTCCGTTTAAAGACAAATGCACTGTATGGTTCATGGAGCGAGGTGGCCGCGCTCATGCACAAGGAAATGGACTGGGAAATGCCTCCGGGACAGAAAGGATTGCTGCATACCAGCTGCCGCATCGAAAAAGTCAAGGACTATTGCCAATTCATGCGTTTTCAGAACATGCGCACCACCTCGTTCCCGCAATCCATCGTGGAAGTTGGCGCAGGGGTCTATTTCGGCCTGCTCTCCCGCGAGGAGGCGCTGGGCGAGTTAAAGGAACTCGGCTACTGTCGTGAACCCCAGGTGATGACCGAACTGCTCGATGATCTGGGCATGACCGATGACGATCGTCACAATCATGGGGAAACCGTTTTCTCCCTCTGCAACTGCGTAGCGGGCCTTCGGAGTAAAGTATGACCGCGGAATTTTTAAACCGGGCCGAACCCATTTTTACCGAGGCGGGCTTGGAAATCCTGCGGAACAAAGTTGTCGCCATCGCCGGCCTGGGCGGCGTGGGGGGCGGCGCATTCCTGGCGCTGGTCCGCTGCGGGGTGACCCGCTTCAGGTTGGCGGAAAACGGCGTGTTCGACCCGCCGGACATGAATCGACAGGCCGGAGCCTTTGGCCAGACCCTCGGATGTTTCAAGCTCGATGTGTACGTGGAGCTGGCCCGATCCATCAACCCCAGCCTGGAACTGGAATGCTTTCCGGAAGGAATCACCGGAGGCAACCTCGACACATTCCTGGCCGGCGCCGACGTGTATGTCGGCGTCATCGACGTGGAAAAAGGCTCTGACGTCAAGGCGATGACCCCGCCTCTGCTGCACAAGCACGGTCTGCCCATGTTTACTTGCGGGGCCATCGGCTTTGGCGCGCTGCTGGTAGGCCACGAGCCGGGCGGCATGATGCCGGAAACCTTCTGGCAGCTCGTACAGGAACAGTCCAACGGCAGCCAGGGTTTGCTGCCGCCTTTTTTGGGACGCCTGTTCAACCGTTCGGTCATGGATCGCATCGCCGAGGGCAACGCGTCCGGCATTGTCCCCACAACGGCCATCGGAGGATTGGCGGCGAACACCCTGCTGGCCTGCGAGGTCCTCGTCTGTCTGCTGCGGGGAACCGGCCTTGTAGACCGCGAACCGGTGTTTGCCCCGCAGTTTACCATGGTGGATTTCCTCAACCAAAAACTGGTCGTGGGCGATGTGCGGCCAGGAGCATGACGCCGGCACCTTCTCGTGCCGGGACAACGGATTCCGCTGGGAGCCAAGGAGGTGCATGTGGGTCGCGAGGAGCTGATCCGAAATCTGCGCGAGTCGCACCGGATGATCGAACCCGGCCAGGACGTCACGATAGATTTTTTCCGTCCCGAGGACGCCCAGGGAGTGGCGCTGGCGTACTATGACACATATGGCGACACATTTCCGCTGGAACATGTCTACAACCCCGAGGAAATCACCCGCCGTAACGCCACGGACGACCACCACACCGTGGTCGCCCGGACACCGCGAGGAGAGATTGTCGGGCTGTTCGGGATATTTCGCCACGCCCCGAATCCCGGCGTATACGAAGCCGGGCAGCTTATGGTGCTGAAAAGTTATCGCAATAGGCACATCAGCACGCAATTCAACGCAATGGCCCTCGACACCCTGCCCAGGAAGCTGCGAATACCCGTGATCTTCCTGGAGGCAGTGAGCAACCATGTGATCTCCCAACGTTTCGCCCAAGACAGGGGCTTGGTGTTCACCGGACTCGAAGTAGAATGCCTGCCGGCCAAGGCCAACGGCGCATCGCGGAACATCTCGCTTTTCCCGATGTTCAAGGCGTTTGAAAACGCCGCCTGCGAGACGCACCTACCCGAAGCATACCACGCGTTGTGCACGGCATTGTATGCGGAGTTGGGCCTCCCCCGCACATTCGCGCCGTCGGTGGCTCTTGCGGGAGCCACGCTGGCGACTCCTTTTTGTCTCCCGGAGAGCGGCTTGCTGCGCCTGACGGTAACCCGGGCCGGCAGTGATTTTGACGAAGCCGTTCGCGCAGCAGAGGCCATCATCGATCCTCGCGGCGTGGTCCAGATCTTCGTGAACCTTGGCGACGCAGCCGCTCCCCAGGCTGTGAACGTTCTGCGACGTCGGGGGTATTTCCTTGGCGGACTGCTGCCGTACTGGTTCGGCTCAGACGGCCTGATCATGCAGAAAATCGGACAGGAACCTGACTGGGATACCATCCAATGCGCTGACCGCAACGCCACCGCCATGCGCGACATGGTCCGCAAGGATTACGAACGCGCTCAATGCCGGTGCCCCAGACAGGCCTGACCTACGGATAGGCAAGAGTTTGT
Source organism: Desulfomicrobium escambiense DSM 10707 (assembly GCF_000428825.1). NCBI lineage: Bacteria > Pseudomonadati > Thermodesulfobacteriota > Desulfovibrionia > Desulfovibrionales > Desulfomicrobiaceae > Desulfomicrobium > Desulfomicrobium escambiense. Next base: position 121,282 of record NZ_AUAR01000003.1, read on the forward strand.
GAATCATCCATCCTTCCATCACTGCAGGGAGAGATTCCAGATGAAACGATTCGTCCTGATCACAGCGTTGTTTGCGTTCAGCCTGCTCGGGACTCATACTCCGGCTGGCGCGACAGGGAATTTCAACCAGTTCATCGGATTTGGCGACAGCACACTGGACAGCGGGTATTTCCGGTATGCTTCATCGGGCAATCCGGCCGTGGATGCAGCACTTCTCTCCGCCATTGCGGCAGGAGCCCAGGGCGGATTCGCCGGGCCAGGGGTGATGACCTCCACCATGTTGGCCGGACGGTTTGGCTTGGACGCGGAGCCAATCAGCGCCGGTGGGAGCAATTACGCCAACGGGGCCACCTATACGGCGCCCCTGCGCTCCTCCGAAGGCGTCGCGTATGCTTCCGGCAGAATGTCAATTTTTGAAGACATCCCTCTTTGCCATTGAACGAGAGTAGAGCGTTCCTGGGCTCTTCGCCGTTCAAAAAGGATCCCCTGGCGAACAGCAAAAAAACGGCTTTCAAGTCCACACAAAAACCACACGTCCACAGGACTTTGGGGCGTTTTAGGACTCAAGGGTTTTTATTTTTTCAAAGTATTTGAAAGGATTATGAGAATCTGTTTCATCGGCTTGGCTTCTTTCACGCCGATAACAGGGGTTCAAATCCCCTTGGGGACGCCATCTTTTCTCTCGCAGGCCCCGGGCTACCGCCCGGGGCCTTTTGCGTTCTCCGCCCGCCCCGAACCCTTCCCGACAGGCAGCGTCCGAAATCCCGGCAACTTTTGACGCGTACCGTCAAATTGTTTATCGTCGTCAGTGCCGGCGCACCTGTCGCTGCCAGACCCGGACTTCAAACACGGAGAACAACCATGGACCCAACCCGGCTCATTCCCCAATCCCTCCCCATCCCCGTGGAGTGGGGATGGTTCTACCTCTTCCAGGTATCGACCTTCATCCTCCACATCCTGGTCATGAACGTCATGCTCGGCGGGGCCATCATCGCCCTGGTCCACCATCTGCGCGGCAAGAAAGAAACGGAACCCCTGACCAGAACCATTTCCGTGAAACTGCCCTTCACCGTCGCCTTCGCCGTCAACTTCGGCGTGGCGCCGCTGCTCTTCATGCAGGTCCTCTACGGCCAGTTCCTGTACACGAGCAGCGTGCTCATGGCCGTCTACTGGCTGGCCGTCGTCGGACTGGTCATCGCCGCGTACGGGAGCGCCTACATCTACAACTTCCGCTATGCATCGCTGGGCGGACTGAAGACGGTGTTCATCGGCCTGACGGCGCTGAGCCTGTTGGTCACGGGCTTCATTTTCACAAACAACATGACGCTCATGCTGAACCCCGAGAGCTGGACGGCGTACTTCGACAACCCCGGAGGGACGATCCTCAACCTTTCGGACCCGACGGTGCTGCCGCGCTACCTGCACATCGTAGCCTCGTCCACGGCCCTGGGCGGGCTGGCCCTGGCCCTGCTGTACCAGCGCCGCAAGGACGACCCGCAGGCCGGCCGCTGGGTGCGGCACGGCATGAACTGGTACGCGTTCTCGACGGTGGCCCAGATGGCCCTGGGCCTGTGGTTCCTCACGTCCCTGCCCCAGCGCGTCTCGCACCTTCTGCTGGGCGGGTCCCTGCCCCACACCCTCATCTTCGCGGCGGGAGCGATTCTCGGGATCTTCAGCATCAGCAACGCGCTGCGCTACAACGTCCGCACCACCGCCATCATCTCCGTGACCACCATCTCCCTCATGGTCTACCTGCGCGACATGGTCCGGGACGCCTACCTGAGCCCCTACTTTCAGGTCAGCGACCGCGTCGTGACCGGAGAATACTCGCCCTTCATCCTCTTCGTCCTGACCCTGGCGGCCGGGCTCGTCATCATCGCCTGGATGCTCAAGACGGCGTCCACCGACACGGAGGTGCGCTCATGAACTTTCCGATCTGGGACCTCCAATGGGCCGGCGGCGGCCTGCTCATCGCCATGATTTCCGTCTTCCACGTCTACATCGCACATTTCGCCGTGGGCGGCGGCCTTTTCCTCGTGCTCACGGAACTGCTGGCCTACCGGCGACAGTCTCCGGAAATCCTGGCCTACGCCAAACGGCACACCAGGTTCTTCCTGCTCGTGACCATGGTCCTGGGCGGCATCACGGGCGTAGGGATCTGGTTCATCATTTCGCTGGTCGCACCGGCAGCCACGTCGAGCCTCATCCACACCTTCGTTTTCGGGTGGGCCATCGAGTGGGTCTTCTTCCTGGGCGAAATCGTGTCCCTGCTCATCTACTACTACACCTTCGGCAGGATGGGCAGACGCAACCACCTCGCCATGGGCTGGATCTATTTCTTCTTCGGATGGATGTCGCTCTTCATGATCAACGGCATCATCGGCTTCATGCTCACTCCCGGCGACTGGCCGGCCACAAGGAGCTTCTGGGACGGCTTCTTCAACCCGACCTTCTGGCCTGCCCTGGCCTTCAGGACCTTCATCGCCGTGATGTTCGCCGGGCTTTACGGCTTCGTCACTGCCACATGGGAGAAGGACGCCCCGACCCGCGAGGCCATGGTCCGCTACAGCGCCCTGTGGCTTCTCCTGCCTTTCGCCCTGCTGCTTCTGTCGGGCTGGTGGTACATCCAGGTCCTGCCCGCAGGCCCCAAGGCCATGATCCTCGGGGCCAACCCCGAAATCGTCCCCTTCCTTGAGGGTTTCGTCCAGATCTCGGCCATCCTCTTCGTCGGCGGCCTGATCATGGCGATCAAGATGCCGGCCACTGTCAAACGGCCCATGGCCGTGGCCCTGCTCGTCGTCGGCCTCATGTACATGGGCTGCTTCGAGTGGATGCGCGAGGCCGGACGCCGCCCGTACCTCATCCACGGGCACATGTACTCCAACGCCATCCTGGCCGGGACCGAGGACGCCATCGCCGCGCAGGGCTTCCTGGCGACCTCGGGCTGGAACCGCTACCAGGAGGTCACCCCCGAGAACGCCGTGGAAGCCGGGCGGGAGATCTTCCGCGGCCAGTGCTCGTCCTGCCATTCCATCGGCGGCCCACTGAACGACATCAAGCCCCTGACGGCGGCATTCGACCAATTCGGCATGGAGTCCATGATCCGGGGCATGGGCACGGTCCACGCCTACATGCCGCGCTTCGCGGGCACGGCCCGGGAGCGGGAAGCCCTGGCGTCCTTCATCGTGCAGAAACTGAACAGCCGGACGCCCGCAGCCGATCCTCCCGCGCCGCCAGCTTTGGCAGGGCCGGAAATTCCGCCCTTTGATGCGGAAAACGGGGAATATGTGCTGCTGGCGTGGTGCACGCTTGGCGAAAAGTGCATCTCGGACTGCGACGCGCATTTCTCCTTTCTCCCGCCCGGCAGCGTCCTGACGGCCCAACTCGTGCGTCGCGACCCGCGTCCGGAGATCGTGACCCAGGGCGTGAAGATCTCCTACATCCCGCCCGCGGGCTTCGAAAACCCGAGCAAGCACGTGGACTTCTGGAAATACGCGCCGTCGCTGGTCGGCAAGGAACTCCCGGAAAACGTCAGCGCCAAGGGGCTCGGCCTGTCCGGGGACATGAAGCTCAACGAAAAGAACCTGACCTTCGTGGCCGACGGCATCCCTGTGCTGCCCTACACGGACGACGGCGGCGTCAACCCGTACCCCGTCTTCACCATCGAGGCCCGGGACGCCGCCAGCGGCGAACTCCTGGCCACGACCAGGGTCGTGGCGCCCGTGTCCACGGAGATCGGGTGCAAGCACTGCCACGGCGGCGAGTGGAGACGCGACGACGTCACGGGCATCTCCGCCGCGACCGCCTCGGACGTCCTGGCCCGCCACGACCGCCGGCACAAGACCGACCTCCAGGCCCAGGCCGCGAGCGGCCGGCCCGTGCTCTGCCAGAGCTGTCACCCCGACCCGCTGCTGAACGCCGCAGGCCGCCCGGAACTGCTCAACCTGCCGACGGCCATACACGGGTTTCACGCCAATTACATGACCGGCATGGAGGGGGCTCAGGCCTGCCGCGCCTGCCATCCGGAAAGCTTCACCCGTTGCGCCCGCGGCGTGCATGCCACGCAGGCCGGGCTGACCTGCGTCAACTGTCACGGCACCATGGAGGACCACGCCCTGTCCCTGCTCAAGGCCGAAAAAGAGGCGGGCAAGGCCAAGGCCGAACGGCTCATGCGGCACGTCAGGCCCAGACTCGTGGCCACGGTGGATGAAATCGTGCCGCGCCAACCCTGGAAGGACGAGCCCGAGTGCCTGACCTGCCACGTGGACTTCGCCCCCCCGCAGGGCGACCAGGCCTTCAACCAGTGGGTGCGCGGCCCCGAGGGGCTCTACCGTACCCGCACCGACGACGCGGGGCTGATGTGCGAGGCCTGCCACGGGCCGACCCACGCCGAATACCCGGCCGTGAACCCGTTCCACCCCGACCTCGACGCCATCCAGCCCCTGCAGTACCAGGGCGCGCCCGGCCCCATCGGCTCGGGAGGCAACTGCGCCGTGTGCCACACCGAGGAAATGCTGGACGAGTTCCACCACCCCAACATCCTGGGCGGCAACTGATGAACCCGTCTGCCCGGACCGGACACGGTCCGGGCAGACGCCTTTCCGGAAAGGTGCGACTCCAGCGCACCTGCCGCCGCGAATCAGAATTTCCTTTACCCTCCCGCGGCCTTGGGTTAGCCTTCGCGCAAGGTTCCACCGGAATCCCGTCGCGCCCGACGCTTCCCCCCACACAGGAGAACCGCCATGACGTATCTCCCCTGCGTTGGATGCGGGTGGTGCTGCATGCACGATCAGTGCACCGACTCACTGCGTCGGCACGGGTATCTGCCGCGCTGTCCCGAGCTTTTCTGGAGCGACGAGGCCGGGCGCTACCTCTGCCGGACCATGCTCGAAGGCGATACGGGAGACGCGATCAGGCGCAACCAGCATACCGGCAAAGGATGCTGCGCCCCCCTCAATTCCTGGCGCATGGACGTCCACAACCGGGACACATGAAACCGCATCGACCGGACCACGCATGAGCCACGCCTCGCCCGAGACGGACACGTCAGCCGAACCCGTCAGGAAAATCCCTTCCCCCAGAATGATGAGCGGGCAGCTCACCGTCCTGACCATCCTGGTGGCCATGGTGCCCCTGGTGTGCCTGGGCACCCTCGGCTACGTCTTTTACGACTCGGCCTACAGGACCAATGCCCGCGCCGTCCTCGGCAAACAGGCCATGAGCGCGGCCCAGAGCGTGAACGCCTTTCTCGAAGAGAAAATCTCAAACCTCCGCCAGGAGGCGGGGACAGCCGGCTTTGCCCAACTGTCCGATCCGGCCCGCCTGCGCGACAGGCTGCACATGCTGCAGGACGCCTACCAAGGGGTCTTTCTCGGTCTCGATGTCCTCGACGCCTCGGGCATGATCGTCGCCGACACCGGCCCCACCGCGGCTGCAGCCGACGCGCCGTGGTTCCAGCAGGCCATCAGCCGGCCGCAATTCATCAGCAGCCTCGGCATGAGGGACTCCCAGCTCTTCATCACCGTGCGCGTCGCCTCGGGTCAGGCGCCCTGGCTCCTGCGGGCGCACCTGGACCCGGCGCAGATCGACGACAGAATCCGGATCTTTCAGCCCGCCGGGCCGGGCGGCTCGTTCTTCCTCGACCGGCACGGCGCGCCCGACCCGTCCGCGAGCGGAACGAGCACGCGGGAAACGACGGCGATCCTCGCCGGACAGGTCTTTCCCGAAGGGCGGCCCGTGGTCATCGAAGCGCGCGACGACAGAAACGAAATGCGCATGTACGGGTGCGCCCCGGTCAAGGCCTCGGGCGGCATCCTGGTCATCCATCAGGCCATGGACGATGTCCTGCGTCCCCTGGTCAATGCCCGCATGCTGGGGCTGGCCATCGTGCTCCTCGGGGCGGCCGGCATCGTCGCCACGGCTCTGGCCCTGGCCCGCCGCACCGAGCAGCGGCTGCTCAAGGCCGAGCTCACCCAGCAACACATGCAGCGGCAGCTGGTCGAGGCCGGCAAGCTCGCAGCCATCGGCGAACTGGCCGCAGGCGTGGCCCACGAGATCAACAACCCCCTGGCCATCATGATGGAAAACGCCGGCTGGATCGAGGACCTGCTGTCCTCGGACGATCCCTACAGCGTTGAAAACGTCACGGAAATCCGTTCCTCGCTGCAGACCATCACCATTCAGGGCCACCGCTGCAGGGAGATCACGCACAAGCTCCTGAGCTTCGCCCGCAAGACCGACACCACCGTGCGGGCGGTGCGGGTCAACCCGCTGCTCGAAGACATCGCGGGCTTCGCCCGGCAGAAGGCCAAATACCGGGAGGCCGAAATCCGGCTCGCCCTGGACCCCGACGTCCAGGAGGTCTCGGGTTCCCCCACCGAGCTGCAGCAGATCCTCCTCAACCTGGTCAACAACGCCATCGACGCCATCGACAGGCCCGGCGGTCTGGTCGAACTTCGCTCCCTCCGGGAACCCGACGCGGTCTGCATCACCGTCAACGACAACGGACAGGGCATCCCCGCCGACGTCCTGCCCCGCATCTTCGACCCCTTCTTCACCACCAAGGCCGAGGGTCAGGGCACGGGCCTGGGCCTGGCCATCTGCCGAGACATCCTGTCCAAGATGAACGGCACCATCAGCGTCGAATCGACGCCCGGCAAAGGCTCCGCCTTCAGCATCCGCCTGCCCCTGCGGGACGAGGTATGACACGCGGACAAAACACCAGGGCCTTTCTCTACCCTGCCTATTTGACTCGACTTATTTCTGCGGATAATAGCCTGGCGAATCCATCAACCATCTCTGTGGAGCCCTCATGTCCGAGGCCGGCACGACACGTCAGACGTCAGCTCACGGCGAGCTCATCGACATCCTCATCAAGGAAGGCCTGCTGACGGAAAAGCAGGCCGTGCATGCCTCCAGGCTGCGCAGCAAGCTCACCCGTTCCAAGCCGCTCCTCGAAATCGTCAAGGAGCTGGGCTACGTCACCGACGAGCAGGTCACGGCCGCCATCCGCAAGAACAAGCTGTCCATGCGCATCGGCAGCCTGCTGGTGGAGCTTGGGCTCATCAGCGAGGCCGACCTGGAGTCCGCGTTCCAGATCCAGCGCGCAAGCCAGACTCCGCAGAAGCTCGGCGAGGTGCTGGTCAAGAACAACTTCATCAAGGAATTCAAGCTCCTCGAAGCGCTGTCCTTACAGCTCGGCTACCCGTTCATCGACCCACGCTTCACCAACCTGGATCTTTCCCTGCTGCATCAGGTTCCCTCGACCTACCGCGCCAAGGGTGCGTACATCCCCATCGGGCGCGTCGAGAACAGAATCGTCGTGGCCTTCGCCAACGTTCTGGACCAGGAGGAACTGGACGAGGCCCGCACCATGTTTCCCGAGGGGATCAGCCCTGCCATCGCCACCCGGGAGGCCATCGTCGAGGCTTACCAGCGCTTCGAACGCGGGGCGCAGTCGCGGGAAACGAGCGAGGAGGACTCGGCCGCGGGCATCGTCGAGCGCATCATCCTCGACGCCATCGATTTCAATGTCAGCGACATCCACATGGAGCCCCTGCCGGACCGGCTGCGCGTGCGCTTCCGGCGCGACGGCGTGCTCGAACCGTACAAGGAGTTCCCGCGCGACATCATCCCCAACATTTCGAGCCGCCTGAAGATCATGTGCAAGGCGGATATCGCCGAGAAGCGCCGCCACCAGGGCGGCCGCATTCTCTTCGAGTATCCGGGAGGCGAGCTCGACATGCGAGCCTCTTTCTACGTGACCATCCACGGCGAGGCCATCGTCCTGCGCCTGCTGAACCGCCAGGGCAACCTCATCGACATCACCGGCATCGGGATGTACCCGAAGATTCTCAAGCGCTTCATCGAAAGCGCCCTCTCGCGGCCAAGCGGCGTCGTCATCGTCACCGGCCCAACGGGCTCGGGCAAGACGACCACGGTCTACAGCTGCATCCACCACCTGAACACGCCGCTTCTGTCCATCATCACGGCCGAGGAGCCCGTGGAGTACGTCATCCCGGGCATCTCCCAGTGCTCCATCGACCCCAAGATCAACCTGACCTTCGAGGAGACCCTGCGCCACATCGTGCGCCAGGACCCGGACGTCATCCTCATCGGCGAGATCCGCGACAACTATTCGGCTGAAGTGGCCGTGCAGGCCGCCCTGACCGGGCACAAGGTCCTGACCACCTTCCACACCGAGGACTCCATCGGCGGCCTCATCCGCCTCATGAACATGGACATCGAGGCCTTCCTCATCTCCTCGACCGTGGTCAGCGTCGTGGCACAGCGCCTGCTGCGCCGCGTCTGCCCGGAGTGCTCCAAGCCCTACAAACCCACGCCGGGCGAACTGCAGATGTTCGGGTACACCCAGGCCATGGTGCAGGGCGCGAACTTCCGCAAGGGCGCCGGCTGCTCCCACTGCCGCTACACGGGCTACCGCGGACGGGTCGCGGTCTTCGAGCTGCTCATCCTCGACGAGATGGTCCGCAACGCCATCCTGGAGCGGCGCACCAGCTTCGACATCCGCAAGATCGCCCTGGAGAGCGCGGGGCTCGTCACACTGTTCGAGGAAGGCCTGGTCAAGGCTTCCGAAGGCATCACCTCCCTGGAGGAGGTCATGCGCTGCCTGCCCCTGGTCCTCAAGCCCCGCTCCCTCGAAGAAACCCGCCGCCTGCTCGGAGTCTGAACATGAACCAGGAAAAATCCTTCCTCGACAGCCTGAAGGAGCACGTGGTCTCGGGCAAGGCGCAGCTACCGGCCTTCGACCGCACGGGCCTGGCCATCCAGGAGGAGATGGCCAAGCCGGACCCGGACATGCAGGCCATCGAAAAGCACATCCTGCGCGACCCGGCCCTGACCAGTCAGCTGCTCAAAATGGCCAACTCGTCCTTCTACCGCGGCATGCTGGAGATCACCACGGTCCGCAACGCCATCGTCCGCCTGGGCCTGGCCGAGGTGTCGGGCCTCGTGACCATGCTGACCCAGAAGAAATCCTTCGCCACCCAGGACCCGTTCATCCGCGAGTACATGGACGAACTCTGGATCCACTCCGTGGCCTGCGCCCTGGGCGCCAAGTGGATCGCCAAGGAATGCCGGCTGCCGAGCAAGATGAACGAGGCCTTTTTCGCCGGTCTGCTGCACGACATCGGCAAGGCGTTTCTCCTGCTGGCCATCTCCGACATGAAGAAAAGCGGGGAGCTTGGCGAAAACGTCCCCCGCACCTTCATCGAGGAGGCCCTGGACTCCCTGCACGCGGCCCTGGGGGCGCAGCTCCTCAAGGCCTGGAACCTCCCGGACGTCTACTGCATGGTTGCCAGGCACCATCACGACGAGGACATGCAGGACCGCGACGTCGTCCTGCTCATGGTCAGCCTGGCCAACAAGGTCCTGGCCAAGGCCGGCATCGGCATCACCCGCACCCCGGACATCGACTTGGCCACCAGTCCCGAGGCCATCCAGCTCGACCTGTCGGAGATCAAGGTCGCGGAACTGGAGCTGACCATGGAGGATTACGTGGCCTTCATCCAGGAAGGGGAAGCCTAGCTCCGCCGAACTCCCCCAGCTCAAACAGATCGGGCCGGCTCCTGTCATGGAACCGGCCCGTCTCGTTTCTACCAGCCGCCGCCTCCGCCGCCGCCTCCACCGCCGCCCGAGGAGCCGCCCCCGCCCATGCCCGAAGAACTCCCCGGAGCGGAAGAGGCCGAGGACACGGCCGACGACACGCCGCTGCCCAGGCCCGTCGCGAAGCCGCCGGGGTGCAACGAATTCCAGTGGCGCCCGGCATACCACCCCGGCTCGTACCCCGCCCGGCTCAGGATGTCGGCGAACCGTTCGCCCCACTCGTTCTCCACATCCAAGGCCATGGCGTAGGGCAGGAACTTCTCGAAGAGTTCCGGCGTCTCGTCGGGCGGGTGGATGAAATTGAGGCGGTCCTCCTCGGCCACGGACAGGTAGAGCCGAAACCCCTCGATCTCGTCGAGGACGCGGCGGCCGGCCTGGGTCGGGGCCTTGAGCAGCTCGTAGAAGACGGCGTTGGTCAGGATCATCCCCAGAAAGACGGCGCCAGGCGCCAGGCCGGTCTGGCTGAGCAGGAAACTCAGGCCCATGACCTCCCCGCCCAGGAAAGGCAGGGAAAAGGCCAAAAGCGCCATGGCCCCGACCTTGCCCATGACGCCCCGCGCCTGCCAGGCGGCAAAGGCTCTGCGCAGCAGCGTGACGCAGCCGAAGGTCCAGCCCGTCAGCCAGACGCAGAGGAAAAGAACCACGGGCGGAACGTCCGCACCGAAGGCCATGGCCCCGACCGTGGCCAGGGTGATGACCACACCTGGGGCCACCCAGCCCGAATTGGCCAGGAAATACGTAGAGGACAGCTCCTTGCCGAGCTTGTCCTTCATGGCCTGCCGGGCCCGGCTCACGACCTTGTGGTTGGTGTTCTTAAGCTCCACGGAAGGGCCGGCCTTGCGCAGCTCGTCCCAGACCGCCCGCTCTCCGGCGGACAGATCGGCAGGGGCCCGCTCGGCGAGTTCGAGCCGCACGCTGGCGTTATCCGCTATCCTGAGACCGCCCTTGACCGCGATGTTCACGATGCCCGCCGTGAAGGCCGTGTTGTCGAATTTCATGCGCCACAGCATGCGCACCATGGCCGGCGAAAAACCCTTGGGCGGGGCGAAGCGAGGGATGATCACGCCCTTGGCCGGGTCCCGGCCGACCCTGAGCCAGGCCAGCAGGTAGTAGGTTAAGAGCAGGGCGGCCCCGAAGCCGACGAACGCAAGGCTTCCGCCCTCGGCCATGATCGTCTCGGCCACGCCGGGCGCAGGAGGCTCGGTCACGAAGCCCTTGGGCCAGGACACCGCGATGGTCAGGCCTTCGCCTGGAGCGTACGGCCGGGACGAGTCGAAGACGACGCGGTTCTCACCGGCCGCGAAATTCCGGCTATCCGTGCTGCCCTGGGGTCCCTCGTAGGCCACGGCCTCCAGGGACGCGGCCCCGCCCGGCAGGTGCACGACGCAGCCGACCCGGTCCAGGGGCAGCCGCCAGCCGTTGCCGTTCACGTTCCAGTAGAGCTCGTCGTGATCCCGGAAGAAGCCCAGCTGGCGGGTCGTCGAGTAAGTCAGGGTGTACGTGTAGGTACCGGGCGCAAGGATGACGTCCTTCTGCCCGATGTAGATCGCCACGCCGTTGGACCTGCTTTCCGTGTGGTAGGGCTCGGGCCGCCCGTCGCGCCGGACGTCGGCGAGGGTGAAGCCCACCCGCACGGTCTTCCCGTCCGCGCCCTGGTACGTGGTCGGAAACTCGCGCACGATGCCGCGCCTGATCTGATCCCCCGCCGCCAGGACCGTGATGTTCTCCGTAACCACGAGGGACCCGTCGGGGTCGATGACGACCGTGGAGGTGAAATCGAGGATACGCTCCGTCTGGGCGTACAGCGGACAGGCGACGACAAACGTCAGGAGAAACGCCAGAACAAGTCTGCTGCGCATGGCCGCCGCCTAGAACGCAACCGTGGGCACGGCCCGTTCCGCCGCGCTCTCCAGTTCGAAGAACTCGGCCTTGGCGAACCCAAAGTGCCCGGCGATCAGGTTGGACGGAAAGGACTCCACGGCGATGTTCAGGTTGCGCACGGCGCCGTTGTAGTAGCGGCGAGCCAGCTGGATCTGTTCCTCGATCTCGCCCAGGGAGGCCTGCAGCTGGGCGAAGTTGGCGTTGGCCTTCAGGTCCGGGTAATTCTCGGCAAGAGCGAAGAGCTTGCCCAAGGCCTGGCCAAGAAGCCCCTGGGCCTGGGCCGTCTCGCCCACGCCGTGGGCGTTCTGGGCCAGCCCCCGCAGCCGGATGACCTCCTCCAGCGTGCCCTTCTCGTGGGCCGCGTAGCCCTTGACCGTGGACACGAGGTTGGGAATCAGATCCGTGCGCCGCTTGAGCTGCACGTCGATGCCGCTCCAGGCTTCCTCCACCATGTTGCGCATCCGCACCAGGCCGTTGTAGACCGCGACGGCCCACAGAACCACTGCCGCGACCAGACCGAGCACCACGACGAGACCGATCATAAACCCTCCGAAATCATGCTGTTTATGCTGCCCTTCTAGGCCAAAGGGCCATTCTTGAAAAGCGCGGCCTTGCTTTTTGGACCGGACCTTGCCAGACCATGGACACCAGACACCCTTCAGCCGCGCGAGGTGCTCATGTCCACCGCAAAGAACTGGGTCATCGTCCTGCTCCTGCTCGTCGTCGCCGGCCAAGCCTGGCTGCTGCGGGACCGCTATTTCCCGCCCGTGCCTCAAGGGCTGGCCGTGAGCGCCGTCAGCCTGGACAGCGCCATGCGCACGGCCATCGCCGTGGAGTTCGACCGCGCGGTACCGGACGACAGGCGCGCCATGCCCGCGCCGGCCACCATCGCCCCCGCGGCCGAGGGGCAGTGGGTCTGGGCCAACCCCTTCACCCTCAAGTTCCTGGCCCAGACCCCGCTGCCCATGGACATGCAGTACACTCTGACCCTGAGTCCCGTGGTCTTCCCGGCGGACGTCCTGGGCGGCGAGCGCGACCTCGTCGTGCGCACCGGCAGCTTCGAGGTCCGCGAGCTGACCGTGAACGAGCTGGCCTCGGAGGCCGGTCCCGACATGGTCGAGCTTGAGGGCAACATCGTCTTCAACGCGCCCGTGGACCCGCAGCAGCTCCTGCCCGCCCTGCGCCTGGCCGAGGGCAACGGCACGCAGGTCGAACTCGTCCTGCAGACCCGCTGGCGCTCCACGAGCTTCGGGTTCCGCAGCGTCCCCGTGCGCAAGGCCCCCCAGGCGCGGACCCTGACCATCGGCCTCGACCCGGCCCTGACCGTGGCCGGCAAGAGCCTGACGCTGGGCCGGGAGTTCCGACGCGAGATCGTTCTGCGCCTGGACCCGGTGCTGCGCGTGGACGGCGTCTCGCCCCAGTCCGACAAGGGACAGGCGCGCATCCAGATCGAGTTTTCCGCGCCGGTCGACGCGGCCGCCCTGCGGGAACGGCTGCGCGTCGACCCGCTGGCCGAGGTTTCGGTTTCAGCCCGCGGGCGGACCGCGACCGTGAGCGGGGCCCTGGCCCCGGGCCGCCAGTACGTGCTGCGCATCGCCAAGGGTCTCAGGGCCGCGGACGGGGCGGAGCTTTCGGCCGACCACGAAACGCCAGTGCGCATGCCCGACCTGCCGCCGAGCGTGGACTTCTCGGCCACGGGCATGTTCCTGCCCCGCCAGGGCAGCGGACTCCTAGGCGTGGAACACGTCAACGCCGACAGCGCGGACCTGACCGTGAGCCGCGTCTTCCTCAACAACCTCGGCCCCCTCTTCCAGGACTACGGGTATTCGATCTTCGACGGCGGCGGGGCCAGGGACACGGTGCCCTACCACCTGGGAACGGAGATCCTGCGCGAGACCATCGCCCTCACGTCCGCGCCCAACGAGGTGCAGGAGCGGACCCTGTCCCTGTCGGAGCTCATCCCCGACGGCCGGCCCGGCCTCTACAAGCTGGGCCTGAGCCTGCCCGGCGACTACCGCGGGACCACGCGCTGGGTCCTGCGCACGGACATCGGCCTGGTGGCCAAGCAGGAGGCGGCCGGGTTTCTGGTCTGGGCCGCGTCCATCGAGGACCTGCGGCCCCTGGAGGGCGTGGAGGTGCGTCTCGTCAGCACCCGCAACCAGGTCCTGGGCACGGCCCGCACCGACGCCGCCGGCCTGGCCCACATCCCCTCCGTCGGCGATGACGAGGCCGGCTTCCCGGCCATGATCCTGGCCGCATCGGGCGAAGACTTCAGCTTCATCTTCCTGGAGCGCTTCCGCGTCGACACCACGGGCCTCGACGTCAGCGGCGCGACCATCGGCGCCGCCGACCTGCAGGCATATGTCTACGGCAAGCGCGACATCTTCCGGCCAGGCGAAACCGTCGACGGCGCGGCCCTGGTCCGCGACGGCCGCATCGGCGTCTCCCCCGACCTGCCCCTGACCATGGAGCAGCGCGACCCCGAGGGGCGCCTGCTGCGCACCCTGAACCTGGCCCCGGACCGGGGCATGGCCTCCTTCAGCCTGGACATCCCCGACTGGTCCCTGACCGGGCGTTATCTGCTGCAGGCCATGAGCGCGGGCCAGGCCATCGGGTCTTGGACCTACCAGGTCGAGGAGTTCATCCCCGACCGCATCAGCGTGGAGATCGCCACGAACAGCACCGGGGCCGCGCCCGGCCAAGTCCTGCCCTTCGAAGTGGCTTCTCGCTACCTCTTCGGCCCGCCGGCCTCCAATCTGGCCGTCAGCGCCAAGGCCCGGCTCGTGGCCGCGGGTTTCGCGCCCAAAGGCTTCGAGGCCTACTCCTTCGGCGACCCCGGCCGCGCCTTCGAACCCCTGTCCATCCTGGCCTCCGAAACCAGGCTGGACCACGAAGGACGCGCCGTCTTCACCGTCGACATCCCCAAAGATCTCACTCCGCCCCTGGCCCTCGAAGCCGAATTGACCGGACGCGTGCGCGAACAGGGCGGACGAGGGGTCACTGCCAGGCGGCGCGTGCCGGTGCATGTCTACGCCCTCTACCCCGGCCTCAAACGGCCCGACTCCATGGAACTGGAACCGCGCAAAACGGCGGTCTTCGAATTCGTGACCGTGGCCCCCGACGGTTCGCGCACGCAGCACCCGGAACTGGTCGCCACCCTCTTTCAGGACCGCTGGCAGACGATCATGCGGCGTACGGAACAGGGCTTCGCCTACGAGTCCGTGCGCAACCCCGTCGAAGTCTCGACCCAGCGCGTGGCCGCGGGCGACGGTGCGGGCTCCTTCAGCGTGGTCCCGCCGGACTACGGCTCCTACCGGGTGCGCCTGGCCGACCCGCAGGGCGGGGCCGCAGCGGAGATCGAATTCTACTGCGGCGGGTGGGGCTACTCGCCCTGGGCGGTCAAGAACCCGGCCCGCTTGGAACTGATCCCGGACAAGGACGGGTACAGGGCCGGCGAGACGGCCTCGGTCCAGATCCGCGCCCCCTTCCCCGGCAAGGCGCTGGTCACGGTCGAGGGACGCGGCGTGGAGCACCTCGAAATCGTCGAACTGACGGGCAACACGGGCCAACTGCGCATCCCCGTGCGCGAGGACTGGCAGCCCAACGTGCACCTCACGGCCACCCTGGTCCGCCGGGCCGGGGACATCCTGCCCGGCACCCCGGGCCGCGCCTTCGGCGCAATTCCGCTGTTCGTGGACAGCCTGTCCAACAGGATGGACGTGCGCGTAGACGCCCCGGCCGAAACGCGCCCCGAGACGGACCTGCGCATCACGGTCCAGGCCGAACCCGGCGCGCGCGTGACCGTGGCCGCCGTGGACGAGGGCATCATGCAGCTGGCCGGCGGCCGCAACCCCGACCCCTTCGGGCACTTCTACGCCAAGCGGGCCCTGGACGTGGCCAGCTTCGACAACTTCGCCCTGCTCTTCCCGCACCTGGCCCTGCACCGGCCCCTGGCCGGCGGCGGCGACGCCCTGGCCGCGGCCTCGTCCTTCATGCGCACCGAAGGCATCCGCAGGGTCCGTCCCGTGACCTTCTGGTCCGGCGTGCTCACGGCCGGAGCCGACGGTTCCGTAACCCACAGCCTGCGGCTGCCCGACTTCCAGGGCGCCCTGCGCATCGTGGCCGTGGCCAACCGCGACCGCTCCTTCGGCACGGGCACGGCCATGACCCGCGTGCGCGGCCCCCTGGTCCTGACCCCGACCCTGCCGCGCTTCCTGTCCCCTGGCGACACCGTCGAAATTCCCCTGACCCTGCGCAACGACACGCCGTCGGCCGGCGAGTTCCGCGTCAGCGCCACGGTTTCCGGCCCGGCCGGCCTCGGCGACATGCCCGCCCCCCTGACCCTCGATCCGGGACGCGAAGGCACCGTGTACGTGCCCCTGCGCTGCGGCGCCGAAGAAGGCAAGGTCAGCCTGGCCTTCACTGCCGCCGGGAACGGGGAGACGGCCACGGCCGGGGAGGAGCTCGACCAGCGCTCGCCCCTGCCCGTGGAGCGCCTGCTGGAGAACACGGCCCTCGGGGAGGAGTCGGGGCGGATCGCCGGGCCGGCCCCGGACAGGCTGATCCCCGGCACGGTCCGGCGCACGGTGCGCCTGTCCACGTCGCCGCTGACGCGTTTCGCGGGGCAGCTGGAGAACCTGCTGGGCTACCCGTACGGCTGCGCCGAGCAGACCGTGTCCAAGGCCTTCCCGCTGCTGCATTTCTCGGCCCTGGCCGCCGATCTTGCGCCCGGACAGTTCACCGCCTCCGGACCGGCCGGGCTGGTCCAGACGGCCATTCGCCGTCTGCAGACCATGCAGACCCCGTCCGGCGGCTACGGATTCTGGCCCGGCGACACGGAACCCAATCCCTGGGTCTCGGCCTACGTCTGCCATTTCCTGCTGGAGGCGCGTCAGGCCGGACACACCGTGCCCGGCGACATGCTGAACGGAGGCCTCGGCTACATCGCCACCCTCGCCGCCCCGGAACCCGGCAGCCCGCCGGACAAGGTCGAGCAGGCCGCCTACGCCCTCTATGTCCTGGCCCTGGGGCAAAGGCCCGACCTGGGCAGCCAGGACTACCTGCGCGCCACCTTCAGCAAATCCCTGAACGGCGTGGCCCGCACCCTCCTGGCCGGGGCTTATCTCTCCTCGGGGAACCAGGCGCCAGGCTTCGAGCTCCTGCACCTCGCGCCGACCTTCGACGACGCCCGGCGCGAGAGTGGGGCCAACCTCGGCTCGGGCCTGCGCGACAGGGCGCTGACGGCCCTGGTCCTGCTGGCGGCCATGCCCGACGACCCGCGCCTGCCGGACCTCATGAACCGGCTCGGACAGGATCTGGGCGCGAACGTCTGGTACTCGACCCAGGAAACGAGCCTGGGCTTCATGGCCCTGGGCAAGTACCTCTCCGGCCGGGACGACGACCGCCCCTTCGCCGGCTCCATGACGTGGGCCGGCGGGGCTCGGGACTTCGACGAAACGCGGCTCCTCGTGGTCCGGGACATCGCCGCGGCCGGGGCCGTCGAATTGCGCAAGACCCCGGCCGACCGCGTGGTCTACGCCAGCGTCCTGACCTCCGGCACGCCGCGCAGGGACGGCCACGCGCCACGATCCGAAGGGCTGGAGATCGAGCAGACCTTCCTGGACGAAGGCGGGCGGCCCCTGGACCTGACCGCCGTGCGCCAGGGCCAGCTCGTCGTCATGAGGACGCGGGTCCGCAGCACCACCGGCCGCGTGGACAACGTGGTCGTGCAGAGCCTGCTACCCGCGGGCCTGGAGGTGGAAAACCCGCGCCTGGCCACGACCGAGCGCCTCGACTGGATGGAGGAGGAAAAGACGCTGGAAGGCTACCAGGACCTGCGCGACGACCGCATCCTGGTCTTCACGGACCTGCGCGACGGCGACTGGCGCGTGCGTCACGCCGTGCTGCGGGCCGTGACTCCGGGGACCTTCGCCTGCCCCCCGGTCCAGGCCGAGGCCATGTACGTCCCGAGCCTGCGAGGGAGCGGCCCCGTGGGCGAAATCCGCGTCGTGCGCGACGAACCGGCTCCATGACGAAACTCTCCCGGACGGCGGCCGCCCTGCGGCGGGCGGCCGCCGTCTCGTCCCTTTGCCTCGTGCTGGCCGGTCTGTTCGGGGTCATCCTGGACCGGCTCTTCCCCTTCCCGACGGAGCGCCTCGATCCGCCCTTCTCCACGCGCGTCCTGGACCGCGACGGCCGCCCCCTGCGCTTCTTCCTGGCCGAGGACGGCATGTGGCGCTTCCCCCTGAGCCTGGACGAGATCTCGCCGGAACTGACCGCGGCCCTGATCGACTCCGAGGACCGGCATTTCTACCGCCATCCGGGCGTCAACCCCGTCGCGGCCCTGCGCGCCCTGTGGACCAACCTGCGTGCGGGCCGCATCGTCAGCGGCGCGTCGACCATCCCCATGCAGGTCGCCCGCCTGGCCGACCCGCGGCCGCGCACGGCCACGGCCAAGCTGATCGAATCCTTCCGGGCCCTGCAGCTCTGCGCCCGCCATTCCAAGGCCGAAATCCTGCGCTGGTACGTGAACATGGCGCCCTTCGGCTCCAACGTGGTCGGGGTGGGGGCCGCGTCATGGCACTATTTCGGCAAGGACCCGCGCGCCCTTTCCCTGGGCGAGATCGCGCTGCTCTCGGTCCTGCCGCGCTCCCCCGCCCGCTACAACCCACTGCGAAACCCCGAGGCCGCCCGCGCCGTGCGCGACAGGGTCTTGAGGCGGTTCGCGGCCCACGGCGTCTTCGAGCCCGGCCGGGTGGCCGGGAGCATGGCGCTGCCGCTTCTGGCCTCGCGCTCCCCGGTGCCGCAGGGCGCGCCCCACTTCAGCCGCTGGGTGCGCACGCGGCTGCCCGGCCAGAGCGTCATCCGCACGAGCCTCGACGCCCGCATGCAGGGCATCGCCGAAGCCCTCGTGGCAGGGCGGATGGAGAGCCTGCGGCGCGAGGACGTGGGCAACGCCGCCGTGGTCGTGCTGGACGTCGAAAGCCGCCGCATCCTGGCCTGGGTCGGTTCGGCCGACTTCTGGGCCCAGGGGGAGGGGCAGGTCGACAACGCCCTGTCGCGGCGCTCTCCCGGTTCGACCCTCAAGCCGTTCCTCTACGCCCTGGCCTTCGACCGTGGAACCCTTGTCCCCGGTTCCATGCTCCTCGACGTGCCGACCGACTTCGCCGGCTATGCGCCCGAAAACTACGGGCAGAACTTCCAGGGGCTGGTCAGCGCGCGCACGGCCCTGGCCGCGTCCCTGAACGTCCCGGCCGTGCGCCTCCTGCACCGCCTGGGCACGGACCCGTTCCTCGATCTGCTGCGCCGCGGGGGCCTCTCGACCCTGGAGCGGCCGTCAGGCTACTACGGCCTGCCCCTGGCCCTGGGCGGGTGCGAGGTGCGCCTGCTGGAACTGACCAACCTCTATGCGTCCCTGGCCGCGGGAGGCGTGTTCAAGCCGGTGGAGCCCCTGGCCGGACAGCCGGAAAAATCCGGGAGCGCGGAGCGGCTCTTTTCCCCTGAGGCCGCGGCCATGGTCCTGGACATCCTGGCCTCGACGAGGCGGCCCGACCTGCCCGACGCCTGGCAGTTCACCGTCGGCGCCCCGGCCGTGGCCTGGAAGACGGGGACGTCCTTCGGGCACCGCGACGCCTGGGCCGTGGGCGTGAACCGGGATCTGGCCATCGGGGTCTGGACGGGCAACCCCGACGGATCCCAGTGCGCGGGCATTTCGGGCACGCGCCACGCCGCACCGCTGCTCTTCGACCTCTTCCGGGCCCTGGCCCCGGGCGGAGGGCACCTGCCCGACTTCCCGGCCCCGGCCCTGACGCGCACGGACGTCTGCGCCGACAGCGGGGACAGGCCGGGCCCCTTCTGCCCCACGATCTTTTGTCCCGCCATCGCCGGCGTGACCCGTCTGCCGGTCTGCGCCATGCACCGGCAGATCTTCACGTCGCCGGAATCGGGCCTGCGCCTGCACGGGGACTGCCTGCTGCACCGCCCGTCGCGGGCCGAGACGGTCCTGGTCTGGCCGGCCGAACTGGTGGCCTACAGGCTGGCCCAGGGGGCGCCCCTGCCCGGTCTGCCCCGCATGGACCCGGGTTGCCCCGACGTGCCCGCGGAAGCGGGACCCATCATCGATTCGCCGGACACGGACACGCCATACCTGATCCGACCGGACGCGCCGCCCGAGTTCCAACGGCTGGCGTTGTCAGCCGTCCCCGGCGCCGGAGCGACGACGCACTTCTGGTACGTGGACGGCCGCTTCGCGGGGCAGGGTCCGCCCGACCGCCCGTGCTTCGTGCCCTTGACGCCCGGCAGGCACGAAGCGACGGTCACCGACGACCTGGGCCGCAGCGCCCGCGCCGCCTTCACCGTGCGGACCCAGGCCGGTCTTGGCAGCGCAGGCGCCCCCTGATAGGCAGGGGCACGGAGGCACCATGCCCATCAAGCTCCACCTCGTCTTCCGCGATCGCGTCGGCATCGTCGCCGACCTGTCGCGGCGCATCGCCGACCGCATGTTCAACATCGTGTCCATGGAAGTGGACCGCGTGGACGACCTGGCCCATGTCTACGTGGAGGTCGAGAACCGCGAGGCCGACGCCGCCCCGACGGACCTGGCGCAGGCCCTGGCCGACATCCCGGGGCTGACCAGCTCGCGGCCCATCGACACCCTGCCCCAGGAGGAACAGGCCCGCAGACTGCGCGTGGTCCTGGACAACATCGCCGACTGGGTCATCGCCGTGGACGCCGCGGGGCGCGTCACGACCATGAACGCCGTGGCCTGCGAGATCCTGGGCCTGGAGCAGGACGAGGTCCTGGGGGGCGACCTGCGCGAACTGGGCCTGTCCGACGCATCCATCCTCGAAGGCCTGCAGGGCCGCGAGTGGGCGGACGTGAAGAAGACCCTGGTCACGCCGTCGGGACGGTTCCAGTACTTCGCCACCTGCCGCCCCATCCGCGACGGCGACGGGCACATCATCGGCGCCGTGGAGATCGCCCGGGACATGCAGGAAATCCGCATGCTGGCCCGCAGCATCTCCGAGCCCTCCCAGATCAGTTTTTCGGACATCGTCGGCCAGGACCAGGCCATCAACAACCTCATCGGCTACGCCCAGCTCATCGCGGCCACGGACTCCATCGTCTGCATCCGCGGCGCCTCGGGCACGGGCAAGGAGCTCTTCGCCCGGGCCATGCACACGGCCAGCCGCCGCCCCGGCCCCTTCGTGCCCATCAACTGCGCGGCCCTGCCCGAGCATCTGCTGGAAAGCGAACTCTTCGGCTACGTCGGCGGCGCCTTCACGGGCGGCCTCAAGGACGGCAAGGCCGGACTCTTCGAGGTGGCCGGGGAGGGCACGGTCTTTCTCGACGAGATCGGAGACATGCCGCTGTCCTCCCAGGCCAAGCTCCTGCGCGTCATGCAGGACCACTGCGTGCGCCGCATCGGCGGGTCGAGGGAGATCCCCATCCGGGCCCGGATCATCACGGCCACCAACCGCAACCTGGAAAAGATGGTCGAGGACGGCTCCTTCCGCCAGGACCTCTACTACCGCATCAACGTCCTGCCCATCCACATCCCGCCCCTGCAGGAGCGCCCCGGCGATATCGGCCTGCTGGCCGAGCACTTCCTCTTCACCCTGGCCTCGCGCATGGGCCGGCCGGCCAAGGCCATCGGGCCCGAGGGCCTGGCCAAGCTGCGCGCCCACCACTGGCCGGGCAACGTGCGCGAGCTCAAGAACGTCATGGACCGCGCGGCCATCCTCTGCCCCGACGACGTCATCGGCGAGCGCTTCGTCATCCTGGCCCACGAACTGGGCGACCGCGTCCCCGGCCAGGCCGCGCCAGACGTGCGCCCCGAACCCGGGCAAGCCTTGAAGACGCAGTTGGACAGGCTGGAAAAGGACATTCTGGAGGTGGCCCTGAAGCGCGCCCGCAGCGTGCGCAAGGCCGCCCAAACCCTCGGCCTGTCCCACACGGCCATCCTGAACAAGATCAAGAAGCACGGCCTGCGGGTGACGCGGCCCCTGCGCGTGGAATAGGGCGCGGTGCTGCCAGGGCACTCGTGAAAACAATTATCCCCCTTTTGCGTTGAACCTATCCACATGATAACAAGCCAACTCATGAACGAAGGCGCCAAACAATCCCGACGATCCATCCTCATCATCGAAGACGAGGAGTTCATCCGCCTGACCGTCGCCGACCATCTCAAAGACAGCGGGCACGGCGTCGACGAGGCCGCAAGCGGTGAGGAAGGGCTGCGACTGCTTGATACGGATCGTCACGAAACCGTGCTTCTCGACTTGCGGCTCGGCGACATGGACGGGCACGCCATCCTGGCCGGAATCCGGGAGCGATCCGCCGAAATCCCGGTCATCATCGTTTCCGGAGCCGGCGACATGCACGATGTCATCAAGGCGCTGCGCGCGGGGGCGTCGGACTTTCTGACCAAGCCGATCCTTGATTTCGCCCTGCTCGATCTGGCCCTGGAAAAGGCCTGGGAGCGGCTCGACCTCCTGCGGGAGCGCCGCGAGTACGCCCACGAGCTGGAGAAAAGGGTTCTCGAACGGACTGCCGAGCTGGCGGAAACCAACAGCAGACTGCAGGAAAGCGAAGCGCTCTTTCGCCAACTTGTGGAAAATATAAAGGAAATATTCTGGCTCCAGCAACTTGACCCCCCTCGCATGCTCTATGTCAGCAAGGCCTGCGAAGACATTCTCGGCATAACCGAGGGCGTCATCCTGGCGGACATCAAGAACCTGGCCGACCGCATTCATCCCGACGACCATGCGCGGGCATGGGACTTCTTCCGGCTCAAGACCCTGGAAAACCCTGTCGATGAATACTTCAAGTTCATCAGGCCCGACGGGGAGATCCGTTGGCTCCGATCCAAGATTTTTCCCATCGCCAACGCCGACGGGGCGGCCACCCGCGTCGCCGGCATCACCGAAGACATCACCGAACGCATCGCCTCGGCCGAAAGGGAAAAGGCCAGCCAGCGCCAGCTCATCCAGGCGGACAAGCTGATCTCCCTCGGCACGCTCGCGGCGGGCGTGGCCCATGAAATCAACAACCCCAATCATCTCCTGCGCTTGAATGCCCGGGCAATGGACCGGATCTGGAGCCTGCTCCGCGGTCAGCTTGATGAATCGATCCCCGAAATATCCACCATCTCCATCGGCGGCATGACCATGGGAGAGCTCGATGCGGAAATCCCGCGCCTGCTGGGCGGAATGATCGGAGCCTCGGACCGCATCCGCGACATTGTCCAGCACATGAAGGATTTCGCCCGGCCGGACTCCGTGGGCACCGACCTGCCGGTCAACGTGGGAGGGGTCCTGAACGACGCCATTTCCCTGCTGCACAACAAGCTCAAGAACGCGACCGACCACCTGGAGATCGACATCGAGGAGGATCTGCCGCCAGTGCTGGGCAACTATCAACGACTGGAGCAGGTCTTCATCAATCTCATCATGAACGCCGCCGAAGCCCTCCCGGACAAGAATGCAGGCATCCATGTCCGCCTGCGCATGAAAAACCCGCGCCAAATGGAACTGACCGTCCGAGACGAAGGGACCGGCATCCCCGCGGAGGTGATGGAACACATCTTCGACCCCTTCTTCACTACCAAGCGCGACTGCGGCGGGCTCGGACTCGGCCTTGCCATCAGCAAGACCATCATCGACTCCCATGGCGGAAACCTCAGCTTCGAACCGGCGGAAAACGGCGGAACCCTGGCACGGCTGACTCTGCCGACAACGGAGAAGGACGCATGAATCTGTATCCCGCACATCCCGTCCTCCTGGTGGACGATGAAGAGGAAATCCTGACCAGCCTGAGAATCACGCTTGCCCTGGCCGGAATCACGAACACCATCCTCTGCCCCGACGGTTCGGCGGCGCTGGACATGGCCAGGGGACAGGAAATCGAGGCGGCTCTCCTGGATGTGCTCATGCCCGGACGCAAGGGCGACGAAATCCTCGAAGGGCTCCTGAACGTCCAGCCCGACCTGCCGGTGATCATGGTCACCGGCGTCGACGACGTGGATCTCGCCGTTTCCTGCATGCGCAAAGGCGCCTACGATTACATCCGCAAACCCGCCGACCCGGAGCGCATCGTTTCGGCCCTGACCAGGGCCTTCGAACTTCGCACCATGCGCCGGGAGCGCCGCAACCTTTCCGCCGGGTTCCTGAACCCGGCGCCGCCCAAGTCCGAAGCGTTCAGCGAACTCGTCACGCACAGTCCGGCCATGCTGCGCATCTTCCAGTACTGCGAGGCCATCGCCGCAAGCCCGGAACCGGTCCTCATCACGGGGGAAACCGGGGTGGGCAAGGAGCTTCTGGCCAGGGCCATCCACGTTGCCAGCGCCCGCAAGGGAGAGTTCGTGGCCGTCAATGTGGCCGGACTCGACGACCAGGCCTTCTCCGACACGCTCTTCGGCCATGTCCGGGGGGCGTTCACCGGCGCGGACCGGGCTCGAGGCGGGTTCATGGAGCGGGCTGCTGGCGGCACGCTTTTTCTCGATGAAATCGGCGACCTGCCCCTGCAGGCCCAGATCAAGCTGTTGCGCGTCCTGCAGGAACGGGAATTCTACCCCATTGGCTCGGACCGTCCCAAACCCCTGACCGCCAGAATCATTTCGGCGACCAACCGATCTGAGGGCGAGTTGAGCGACACGCAACGCTTCCGCTCGGACTTCTATTTCCGCATCGCAACCCATTCCCTGACCATCCCGCCCTTGCGGCACCGCCCCGAAGACATCGCCCTTCTGACGGATCACTTTCTGGCCCAAGCCGCCCGGACGTACGGCCACGAGATCGAAATGCCCTCCCGCTGGCTCGAACTCCTTCGGAAGTACGCATTTCCCGGCAACATCCGAGAGTTGCGCGCCATGATCCTCGACGCGGCGGGAAGGTCCCGCAATGGCCAGCTCTGCCTGGACGCCCTGGCCGAGAAATTGTCCCCAGCCCAGCCCGCACGGCGCTGCGCCATGCCGGATCAGATGTTTTCAGGCTTTCTGGAGCTGCCCACCCTGCAGGAAGGCTCGGAGGCCCTTGTCGCCGAAGCGATGAAACGCGCCGGCGGCAATCAGCGGCGGGCGGCCATGCTTCTCGGCATCACGCCGCAGGCCCTGAACTCGCGCCTCAAACGCCGGTCGTCCTCCCCGGCATAAAGATACGTTGATTCCGTTCCAAAATCTTGAGTTCCCTTTCCCGTCCCCCGTGCACAGGGCCGCCGGCCGGCGCCGACCTGGAAAAATAAACATATCTTGATCCCCTCTTCCCGACCCCTTCACGCATCTTCGCCCAACGCCTTGTTCTGATTCAGTTTTTATCTCAGGAAAATATGGCACGCCTCTTGGTTATCGGCAACCAGGAGGTGCCCTTGTGGTCACATCAATTCACACCCAAATACCTACAGTCCTGCTCATCGACGACGAGCGGATGTACCGCCTGATCGTAGGCGATTACCTCCGCGACAGCGGGTACGCAGTTCTCGAAGCGGAATCCGCGGCCGAGGGCATGCGCATCTTCGAGAACGTCCAGCCGGATATCGTCATTACCGACCTGCGCATGCCGGGAGGCAACGGGAACCAGGTCGTCACGCGCCTGCAGAATATAGCACCCGAAACTCCGGTCATCATCATTTCCGGAACAGCCAATCTGGAAGAGGCGCTCGGCACGCTACGCGAGGGAGCCTGCGATTTCATCCCCAAGCCGGTTCGGGAGATGGACCGCATCAAACAGGCCATCGACGCGGCCATGAACAAGGTGCGCCTGAACCAGGAGAGCCGGTTCATCAAGCGCGCCCTGGAAGAAGAGATCGCGCAGCGGACGTGCGAGTTGCGGGAACTCAACGCGCAGCTCAAGCACGCCCTTGAATCCACGGTCAACGCCCTTGGCGTCATCGTGGCCCAGAAGGACCCCTACACCGCCGGACACAACGAGCGCGTGGCGCGCATCGCCATGGCCCTGGGACATTCCATGGGCCTGGCCCAGAATCGCATCGAAACGCTGCGCGTTGCCGGGAACCTGCACGACATCGGCAAGATCAGCGTCCCGGAAGAAATTCTGAACAAACCGGACAGACTCACTCCGGAAGAGTACGAACAGGTCAAGATCCACCCGGAAACAGGGTTCGATATCCTCAAGGACATCCCCTTCAACGGGCCGGTGGCCGAAATCGTGCTCCAACACCATGAACGCTACAACGGCACGGGCTATCCGCGCGGACTCAAGCGCGACGAGGCCCTGCTCGAAGCGCGCATCCTCTCCGTGGCGGACATCTACGAAGCGCTCACCTCGGACCGACCCTACCGGCAAGCCATTCCCCACGATCAGGCCATGGCCCACATCATCCGCGAAGCCGGAAACCAGGTCTGCCCCCTTTGCGCATGCGCGTTCGTAGCCGCCAACAAATCCGGGGCGCTGCTCGCCATCGCCGAAAACGCCTCTCCCGGACAACGTCCTGACTGCGGAGCCAAGCTCCCGTGAACGTCAGTAGATGTATGAAAACCTCAATACGCATGACCTGTTACGGAGCATAGCCATGACCCTTCGCATCAAACTCTTATCCATCGCCATCATCGCCATCATCGGTTTTTTGTGTGTCTTCCTCGTCAACGAGTACGGGGCGCACAGAAAGGACAAGGCGGCCCTGCTGCTCGAAGAAGCCACGGACGTGCAAATCGGGATGCTGGAGGCGCGCAGATCGGAAAAGGATTTCTTGGCCCGAAAAGACATGAAATACGCGACAATCGTCTCCGAGACGACGGCAAGAATCCTGGACGAGCTTGACCATGTTAGCGCGGAACCGGCCCTGCGCGACAAGGCTGCCGTCATCAAGGGATTGATGAACGAATACCTGACCCATTTCTCAACGGTCGTCCAAAACGAACAGTTGCTGGGCCTGAACGAAAACGAAGGTCTGACCGGCGAATTGCGGTCAAGCATACACGAAGTCGAAGAACTCATATCCGAGCGCAATAATGACTCTTTGAACGCAAGAATACTCATGCTGCGTCGGATGGAAAAGGATTTCATGCTGCGAGGTGACATTGCGTATGTAAAGTCTTTCCAAAATGAAATGCTGCGCATGCGTACCCTGACAGGAGATGTCCTGGCAGATGACCCGCAAACCATGCAGATTGTCAGCGAACATTTATCGACATACGAAAAAGCATTCACGACATACGCCAAAGAAGTGGAGGCCATGAAGGAAACGCAGGAGCAGTTCCGGGATATTATCAGACAAACGGAACCGCTTATCGAGGAGCTTGCCGCGACAACGCATCAACTCATCGAAGATCAGCAAAAATCCATCCGCCGGTTCACCATTATCGGAGTGCTGATCTTTTCGACCCTGACGCTGGGAGTCATCGCTCTGGTGATGCGTTCCATCACGGCGCCCCTGAATCATCTGGCCGCCCAGAGCCTGAAAGTCGCCCAAGGGGACTACACGGTGTCCATCTCCTACAAGGTCAAGGACCCCATCGGGCATCTGGCGGATTCCATGAACACCATGATCGAGCGCACCAAGGCCATGCTCGCGGAGATTACCGCCGCCACCCAGACCTTGGCCGCATCCTCATCCGAACTCTCCACCATTTCGGGGCAGATGACGGCAGGCGCCGGCCAGACCGCTTCCATGGCCGCCACGGTCAACACATCCGCCGAAGAGGTCAGCGCAAGCATGAACTCTGTTTCCGCGGCCATGGAGCAGGCCACCAGCAATATGGGCACTGTGGCCGCGGCCGCCGAGGAAATGTCCGCCACCATCCAGGAAATCGCCCAGAACTCCGAACGCGCCAGATCCACGACATCCAGCGCCGTCGACAAGGCCCGGGAAACCTCCGGAAAAGTCAACGAACTGGGCCTGGCGGCCAAGGAAATTTCCACCGTCACCGCAACCATCGCGGCCATTTCCTCCCAGACCAATCTGCTGGCCCTGAACGCCACCATCGAGGCGGCCAGGGCGGGAGAATCAGGACGCGGATTCGCGGTTGTCGCCAACGAGATCAAGGAGTTGGCTCAGCAGACGGCCCGCGCCACTGAGGACATCCGCGAAAAGATCACGGACGTTCAAGAGGTTACCGCCGGAACCGTGCATGAAATCCAAGAGATCACAGGGCTCATCCACGAGATGAACGACATCATCGGCGCCATCGCCACGGCGGTCGAGGAGCAGTCCGTAACCACCCGCGACATCGCCGAAAATGTGGGCCAGGCCTCGGCGGGCATTACGGAAATAAATGAAAGCGTCGCGTCGAGCTCTGCCATGACCAATTCCATCAACGCCGACATCGCACAAGTCCGCATGGCATCCGACGAGATGAGCGTCAGCAGCCGCACCGTGCAGGAAAGCTCCACGGAGTTGTCGCAACTGGCGGAGCGACTGGCGGATCTTGTCTCACGATTCAAAATATAATCCAACGCATCAAAACAAAAACAGACAAACTCAAGGAGCACTACAATGCAATGGTTCATCGACATGCGCATCATGAACAAGCTTTTACTCTCGTTTGGCATCATCCTGTCCATCATGGCAGGCCTTGGATGGTTTGCAAGCATCCAAATGGCCGAGGTCAATGACAAGTCAACGGAGATAAGCCACAACTGGCTCCCCAGCGTTCAGGCCTGCGGCGAACTCAATGCGATGATCCGCGAGGTCCGCATCGCTGAATATGGGCATGTCATTTCTGAAGACGAAAAGAATATGGCTGAATTCGAAAAACGCATTGAGCAATACACAGCCACGATGCAGCATGTCAGATCCGAATACGAAAAGCTCCCCAGCCTGGAAGAGGAAAGTCGTCTTTACAAAGAATTCGAGCAGCATTGGGATCTCTACATGAAAGAACACGTCACGGTCATGGCCTTGTCCCGCGACATGCAGACCCAAGAGGCGATCAAGGCCATGCGCGGGGCATCGCGAACCGAATACTACGCGGCCAAGGAGGCTCTGGACAAGATCATCCAGATCCAGAAGAGCGCTTCCGACGCCGCCAGCGCCGAAGGCGACGCGATTTACGCCCACTCCCGCACATCCATCATCGTCGCCAATGTCGCCGCCATCATTGCCGGATTCCTGCTGGCTTTTCTCGTGGCCCGGATCATCACCCGCCAGCTGGGCACGGAACCCGGCGTCATCGCGTCCGTCGCGGACCGGGTCGCCGGCGGCGACCTGACCGTCTCCTTTGGCGACACCGCGCGCCACATCGGCGTCTACGCGGACATCAAGCGCATGTGCGAACGCCTGCGCGAAATCGTGGCCGAGGTACAGAGCGCCTCTGAAAACGTGGCCTCGGGGTCGGAGGAAATGAGCGCTTCGGCCGAGCAGCTTTCACAGGGCTCAACGGAACAGGCTGCTTCCGTCGAGGAAGTGTCCTCCAGCATGGAGCAGATGGCCTCCAATATCCGGCAAAACGCCGACAATGCCGCGCAGACGGAAAAGATCGCTCTCAAGGCGGCCCAGGACGCCGACGTGAGCGGCAGGACAGTGGTCCAGGCCGTGGACGCCATGAAGAAGATCGCTGAAAAGATCTCCATCGTCGAGGAGATTGCCCGCCAGACCAACCTTCTGGCCCTTAACGCCGCCATCGAGGCCGCCCGCGCCGGCGAGCACGGCAAGGGCTTCGCCGTGGTCGCGGCGGAAGTGCGCAAGCTGGCCGAGCGTAGCGGCTCGGCCGCGGCCGAGATCAGCGACCTGTCCTCTTCCACGGTGACCGTGGCCGACCAGGCCGGGCAGATGCTGGTCAAGCTCGTCCCGGACATCCAGCGCACGGCCGAACTCGTGCAGGAAATCTCGGCCGCCTCCAACGAGCAGAACGCGGGCGCGGAACAGATCAACAAGGCCCTGCAGCAGCTCGACCAGGTCATTCAGCAGAACGCCTCGGCCTCCGAGGAGATGGCCTCCACATCCGAAGAGCTGTCCAGCCAGGCTGAACAGCTGCAAAGCACCATCGGCTTCTTCCGGCTCGGCACGGGCAGTGCCAAGGTCGTCCGCCAGGCCCCTCGCCGGAGCACCCCTCAGACTGCCCGCAAAGCCCCCAAGGCACTGGTCGCCAGAACCCCTGCCAGCGGTCTGGCCCTGGACATGGGCCGCGATGACGAAGACGACGAATTCGAACGCTTCTAACCAGAGGACGAGACGACCGATGAACGACAACACCATTCTGCAATACCTGACCTTCGGCCTGGGTGACGAGGTTTTCGCCCTGGAAACGGGTTGTGTGCGCGAAGTCATCGAACTCGTGCCCGTGACCCGCATTCCCAAGACTCCTCCCTTCATGCGCGGGGTCATCAACCTGCGCGGCCACGCCGTGCCCGTAGTGGACCTGCGCATCAAGTTCGACCTGCCGCAGGTCGAGGACACGGTGAACACCTGCATCATCATCGTGGATGTGGAGATCGAGGGCGAGAAGTGCCACATGGGCGCCATCGTGGACTCCGTGCTCGAAGTCTTCGAGATGGCAAACGACCAGATAACCCCGCCACCGCGCATGGGCACGGCCATCCGCCCGGATTTCATCCGCGGCATGGGCAAGCAGGGCGACGAGTTCATCATGATCCTCGACATCGGCAAGGTCTTCTCCCCCGAGGAGCTTTCCCTGCTGAGCAATGCCGAGACCGATGACGCGGATGCCTGACGGGTGCGCCCTCCCGGCGCGCCCAACAGGCAATCCCCCATCGCCCCCCTCATACGAACCGCTCCCATCGGCATGGCGACCCGATGGGGCGGCCCTTGCAGCCACAAGCCAGGAGGCTTCGGTGTTTTCCTATTCTGTCGACAATGTTCAGGGCCGCCCTGTCGTAAGGCTCGTTGGAGATCTCACGCTGGAGCATTCCAGGGATATCCTTTCGGAACTGCTGGCCAGCCTGTCCGCGCACAGCGACATAACGATCGATCTGGGAGAGTCGACGAAAAGCGATCTCTCCTTTTTCCTGATTCTGTACGCCCTGCTCAAGCATCCGACCGCAAACATCAGATTTGCGCGCGTGCCCGGGCATCTTTTCGACAACGCCGAGACCATCGGGGCGGACGATCTCATGAAGGAGCTCTCGACCCGTATGGAGAATAACACATGAGCAAGACCAGAACACTGCTGCGCTAGTCCCTCGATCCCGGAGCCGTACATGCCCAGAGAAGAAATGCACCGTCAGATATTCAAGGAAGAAGCCCGGGACCTCCTGGGCGAGTTGGAGTCCTCCCTCCTCGAACTGGAGGAGGACCCGAAAGACTCGGAAGTCATCAACAGGGTCTTCCGGGCCATGCACACCATCAAGGGTTCGGGCGCCATGTTCGGCTTCGAGGACATCGCCTCCTTCACCCACGAGGTCGAGACGGTCTTCGACCTGGCCCGCAACGGGCAGATCGCCGTGTCCAAGGAACTCCTGAACCTGACCCTGCTGGCCCGTGACCACATCCTGGCCATGCTCGAAGGCGAGGACCAGGGCGGCGAGGCCAGGGCCAGGGAGGTCATCGTCGGCCTCAAGGCCCTCACCCCGGCCACGGAGGAGCTTCCGGCCGTCCCGGAAGCCGAAGAGCCCCCCTGCTGCGACAAGGCCCCGGAGCTGGCCGCCTGGCGCATCCGCTTCGTCCCGGCCCGCAACATCTTCATGACCGGCACCAACCCGGCCGCGCTGCTCGAAGAACTGTGCGAGATGGGCGAACACCACGTCATCATGCACACCCGCGACATCCCGGAGCTCCCCGCCCTGGACCCCGAGCAGTGCATGGTCTTCTGGGACGTCATCCTGACCACGACCCGCAGCGAGGACGAGATCCGCGACGTCTTCATCTTCGTCGAGGAGGACTGCGAGCTGGACATCCAGAAGGTCGGCAGCTGCCAGACCATCGACGAGGAGTCCTACCAGCTCATCGGCCAGATCCTGGTCGACAAGAACGACATCACCAAGGACGCCCTCGAACGCATCCTCCTGGAGCGCAAGCCCATCGGCCAGCTCCTGTCCGAGGCGGGCCTGGTCAGCCGCAGCCAGGTCGAGGCGGCCCTGGCCGAGCAGCAGGAGGTCAAGCGCCTCAAGCAGACGGCAGGCGCCGAAGTCCAGACTTCGAGCATCCGCGTGCCGGCCCAGAAGCTCGACTTCCTGGTGGACCTCGTGGGCGAGCTGGTCACGGCCCAGGCCCGGCTGACCCAGTTCGCCAGCGAACAGAACGACCCCAGGCTGCAGGCCATCTCCGAGGAGATCGAACGGCTGTCCGACGAACTGCGCGACAACACCCTGGGCATCCGCATGCTGCCCATCGGCACGACCTTCAGCCGCTTCAAGCGTCTGGTGCGCGACCTGTCCCAGGAGCTCGGCAAGCGCATCATCCTTGAGACCCACGGCGAGGAAACGGAACTCGACAAGACCGTCATTGAGCGTCTGAGCGACCCCCTGGTCCACCTGTTGCGCAACAGCATCGACCACGGCATCGAGAGCCCCGAGACGCGCGTCTCGCGCGGCAAGAACCCCGAAGGCCGCATCGTGCTCTCGGCCGAACACTCGGGCGGCGAGGTGCTCATCCGCATCATCGACGACGGCGCGGGCATTGACCCCGACCGCGTCCGGGCCAAGGCCGTGGAAAAGGGCCTCATCGCGCCGGACGCCCTGATCTCCGACAAGGACGCCCTCATGCTCATCTTCGCGCCGGGCTTCTCCACGGCCGAGAAGATAACGAACGTCTCGGGCCGGGGCGTGGGCATGGACGTGGTCAAGCGCAACATCGACGCCCTGCGCGGACGCATCGCCATAGAAAGCACGCCCGGGGTCGGCACCGCCATTACCGTGCGTCTCCCCCTGACCCTGGCCATCATCGACGGCCTGCAGGTCCAGGTCGAGGACAGCTCCTTCGTCCTGCCCCTGTCCGCCGTGGAGGAATGCGTGGAACTGGTCCGAAAGGACAAGGGCCGCGCCGATCTCATCAACCTGCGCGGCCAGATGGTGCCCTATGTCAGCCTGCGCAATGGCTTCGACATTCCGGGCCGGATTCCGGACATCGAGCAGGTCGTCGTCTGCAACACCCTGGGGCAGCGTATCGGCATTGTCGTGGACAGGGTCGTCGGGGAGCACCAGACCGTCATCAAGAGCCTGGGCAAGGTGTACCAGGACATTCCCGGCATTTCCGGGGCGACCATCAAGGGCGACGGGAGCATGGCCCTCATCCTCGACGTGGAGGCCCTGGCCGGGGTCCAGCCGCAAACACCGGCATCACGCATCCCGGCGTAGCGGCAGCGAGATGACGAACTTGGCCCCCCGGCCTTCGCGCGACGTCGCGGTGAGATGTCCGTGGTGGTTGTTGGTGATGATGAAGTAGGACACCGAAAGGCCGAGCCCCGTTCCCTCCCCGACCTTCTTGGTCGTGTAGAAGGGCTCGAAGATGCGTGAGAGATCGTCTTTGGGGATGCCTGGCCCGTTGTCCTCCACCTCGATCACCGCCCAACCCTGCATCTTTTTCGTGCGCAGCGTCAGGGTCGGGTTCTGCGTTCCGGCCCGGGCCATGGCCTGGGCCGCATTGCGCACGAGGTTCAGCAGAACCTGTTCGATCTCCGTGCTCACGCAGGACACGAGCGGCAAATCGGCGTCATACTCCTTGACGATGTTCAGCCGTCTGAAGTCATAATGCTTCTTCAGATCGAAATCCTTGCCCGCCAGCTCCAGTGACTTGGACACGATGGCGCTGATGTCGTTGGATGAGAATGTCCGTTCGCTGCGCCGGCTGAAGGAAAGCATGTCCGCCACGATGGCCGCTGCACGTTCGCCCGCTTCACGGATTCCCTGAAGGTAGCGGAAAATGTTCCGCTCTTCGAGGAAGCCGGCTAGGCTGTGCAAATCCAGCCCGTGCAGCCTGGCCGCCTCGATATTGGAAACCGAGGACGGATCGAGCCTGCGCCCGATGTTTTGCGCGGCCTGCACGATGATCCCCAGAGGATTGTTGATCTCATGCGCCATTCCGGCCGCCAACCCTCCCAGAGACTGCATCTTCTCCGTCTGGATCATGAGCTGCTGCATGCGCTTCATCTCCCGCAGATCCCGGATCACGGCAAAGACGCTCGGCTTGCCGTTTATGTCGATGACCTGGCATGACAGCAGGCAGACGATTTCCTCGCCGGTCTTGCGGAACGCGGCGAATTCATAGTCCCGGATCGTTTCGTTGGCATTCAGCAGTTCGTACAGGCGCTCCCGCACTTCAGGCGTCTGGTAAATCCCGAGTTCGAGGGTCGTCCTGCCCAGGACCTCTTCCCGAGCATGCCCGAAAAGGTCGACAAAGGCCTCGTTGACGTCCTGAATGCGCTGCGTGTCCAGTTCAAAGAGCACGATGGCGTCCGGGGAAAGGCGGAATATGCTCGCGAACTTCTCCTCGGACTGCCGCAGCCTGTCCTCGGCAGCCTTGCGCGTGGTGACGTCCTCGATGGTGCCGTCGAGATAGGCGGGGCGGCCTGTATCGTCGAACTGCAACGAGGCGTTGATGACGGCATAAAACGGCGAGCCATCCTTGCGCTTGAATTCGATGTCCCTGCGGATGCCCGCCGGCGAGACGAGCAACGACTCAAGCATTTCCCGGCGCGTTTCGGGATGCGGGTAGATGTCCGTCTCCAGATTCTCCACTGCCGCAAGAAGTTCCTCCCTGTCCTGGTAACCCAGCATGCGGGCGAGGGTCGGGTTGGCCTCCAGAAATCGCCCCGTGTAGCTGGTACGGAAAATCCCGATGGGCGCGTTGTTGAAGATGGCCCGATACTTCTCCTCGCTCTGCATCAAGGCCCTTTCCGTGCGTTTGGCATCGGAGACATCCTGGATGATCCCAAGCACTCGCTGCGGCGTGTCCCGAGTCTTTTCGAAGAACTGCCCATACTCGAACACATCGGCATACGAACCATCATTGCGCCGCAGACGGTACTCGATGACATACCTCTTTCGCTGCGACAGCGCCTCCGCGAAAAGAACCGTCGCCCTCTCCGCGTCCTCCGGATGGAGCAACGCCGTCCAGACGTCGAGGCCGCCCGTCATCTCCTCCGGGTCGTACCCCAGCACATCCAGCATGCTCCCGCTCCAGGTCAGGATGTCATGGTCCACATCATATTCGTAGAACGTCAGCTTGGCGGCAGCCGTGGTCAGATCGAATTTTTCCCGCCAGCGTTTGACGCTCTGTTCCGCCTCCTTGAGCGACGTGACGTCCACTGCTGTGGACAGGTTGTATGGTTGCCCCGCCACGGAAACCCGCGCGGCAGAAAACAGCAGATGCCGCGCAGTTCCGTCTGGCCTGACCATCCGCGTCTCTACGTTGCTGAGACGCCCTTCCCGCTCGAGCATGGCTCTGAAGCGTTGTATTTCATCACTTCCCGCGGCGAGGTCCGTCGCCGAAAAACCGAGCACCGCTTCCCGCGAGATGCCCC
Source organism: Desulfomicrobium escambiense DSM 10707 (assembly GCF_000428825.1). NCBI lineage: Bacteria > Pseudomonadati > Thermodesulfobacteriota > Desulfovibrionia > Desulfovibrionales > Desulfomicrobiaceae > Desulfomicrobium > Desulfomicrobium escambiense. Next base: position 156,158 of record NZ_AUAR01000003.1, read on the forward strand.
ACCGGGTCAAAAATGCAGCGTTGACATCAACATACGTACCGTCGAGCCGGTTGAATGCAATGGAATACGGCGAGTTGTCGAAAATGGCTTGAAATTTCTCCTCGCTTTCGCGTCGCGCCAGCGTCTGTTCCACGCCCTCCTCATGCGCTGATTGCAGCTCGCGTCGGCATGTTTCCAACGAATCCTGAAGTGATCGAAATCGGGCACGGACACGAAAAGCCAGACAGAACAGAAGCACTCCTGCGCACAAGGCGGACAGGCTTGCAAGGAAAACAGCAGGACTCGTGTCGGAAAGCACCGCGGAAGAAAAAAACGCGTTCATCACGTCCAAGAGAGCATCCTCCACTCTCGAAGCATCATTGGCCCAGCAGACAACAAAAGCTGCAATCGCACACCATCCTGCATTTTGGCAGAGCCGGCAAAGAAATTAACAGTTTTGAGATGCCTGCCCATACACAAAGAAGCTCACGATGAAAACGATGAAATGTTGTCCGGAGGCGTGCGGCGGCAGGATGAGCCGGGAATCGGCCAACCCCGGAAACGCGCCGCTCGTTCGCCCTTGCAGGAGAACCCGATAGCGAGTCACCGGAAAAATCCGGCCCGTCCAGAAGGCGCCGGAGATCCGAGGCTTGCCAAGCCCACCCCTTCGTGGTCATAGCGACCGCATGCCCGCCAGCCACCGTTTTATCCGCTTCCGGTCCCGCCGGCACAGGCTCCTGCGCATGTACCGGACCGTGGCCGATTTCACCTACGATCTCGAAGTCTGGGTCGGCCCCGCCGGGAACCTGCTCTACATCTCGCCGTCCTGCAGTCGCGTGACGGGCTTCGAGGCCGACGACGCCCTGCGCGATCCGGGGTTCTTCGCACGCATCATCGCGGCCGACGACTTCCCGCGCTGGCGGCAGGCCATGGACGTGCGGGGGGACATCCCCTCCATGGATTTCCGCATCCGGCGCCGGGACGGCACGGAGATCTGGCTGGCGCAGGAAACGACGCGGGTCTTCGACCCCGGGGGCCGGTTCGAGGGCTGGCGCCTGTCCCTGCGCGACGTCACGGACCGGGTCAGGACCCGCATGTTCCTGGACCAGGCCAGGCTGCACCTTGAAGAGCGGGTGCGGGAGCGCACCGAGGAGCTCGAGGTGTCCCGCGAACGGTACCGGGCTCTGTCGGGCTACCTGCAGGACAGCATCGAGAAGGAGCGCGGCCGCATTTCCCGCGAGATCCACGACGTGCTCGGACAGGACCTGACCGCCCTGAACATGGGGCTGCACCGTCTGGAACGCTCATTCCCGCAAGGGGACGCCCGCCAGGGGCAGGTCGCCGAACTGCGCGGCCTGGTGGCCGGCACCCTGGAGACCGTGCGCCGCATCTCGCGCGAGCTGCGGCCGCCCATGCTCGATGAGCTGGGCTTCGCCGAGGCCGTGGCCTGGCTGACGAGAACCTTCGCCCAGAGTTCGGGCCTGCGCATCGACCTCAAGGCCGGCCCCATCCCCGACCTGTCCACGGAACAGTCCACGGCCCTGTACCGGGTCCTGCAGGAGGCCCTGACCAATGCGGCCAGGCATTCCGGCGCCTCCTGCATCGACGTGCGCGTGCAGGCATCCGACGCGGTCCTGACCCTCGACGTGTCCGACAACGGGGTCGGGATGACCGCAGGCCGGACCGAATCATCCGACTCACTGGGCATCATGGGCATGCGGGAACGGATTCGCATGGTCGGCGGAACCCTTGAAATCACAGCCCCGGCGGCGGGCGGAACAACCATTTCAGCCAGGGTTCCCCTGGCACGGGAGGCCGGGCCATGCGCATCCTGATCGTCGACGACCATGCCGTAGTCCGCCGCGGCACCATGAACATCATCGCCGACCGCTTCCCCGCGTGCGCCTTCTCCGAGGCCGGGACCCTGCACGAGGCCCGGCTCGTGCTGGAAAGCGCGGCCTTCGACCTCGTCATCCTCGACATTTCCCTGCCCGACGGCAGCGGCCTCGATTTTCTCGAACTCGTGCACCACGCGCGGCCGGGACTGCCCGTCATCGTCCTGTCCATGCACCATGAAACCGAGTACGCCCAGCGCTGCATGAGCCTCGGCGCCCGCGGCTACCTGAGCAAGAACTCGGCCCCCGAGGAATTGGAGGAGGCCATGACCTCGGTCCTGGACGGCGGAATGTTCGTCAGCCCGTCCCTGCTCGGCACGGGGGAACGGATGGACGCCCTGGACGGCCTTTCACGCCAGGAGCGCGAGGTCGCCCGCCGCCTGGGCCGGGGCGAGACCATGACCCAGATCGCAGCGGCCCTGGGCGTCAGCGTCAAGACCGCCAGCACCTACCGCACCCGCGCCATGCGCAAGCTGGGCATCGCCACCACATCCGCCCTGATCCGCTACCTCCTGGAACGCAGAATCCCCGGCCTGTAGAGCCCTGTCGGAATCGTCCGACAAGGTTGCGTCCCGCCGTCCCACGGCTATCCTCCACGCAAACAGGAAGGATGTCATGGAACAGATAGGCACGTTGCTGCTGCTGGCCGGGGCCCTGGGCCTCGTCCTGTCGATGCGTTTGCTTGGGCGCCGCAGGCCGGCCAGGCTGCTGAACCGGAATTTCGATTTCGGCGAGGCCAAACGATTCGAGAATTCGCGGTGAGCATGACTGAAGAGGAATTCGAGGTACTGGCCTTCGACCCGCCGCACCTGGGCATGCCGGGCAGGCCGTCGTCCTGCGGACGCAACGAGGACGATGGGCGGTTCGTGGAGATATTCCTGACCGTGGAAGCCGGACGGGTCATCGACGTGGGCTTTCTGACGAACATCCCGGGCGACGGACTGGTCTGCGCGTCCCTGTGCTGCGACGCGGCCCTGGGCCGCACGCCCCAGGACGCCGCCACCCTGGACACGGAGGCCTGCCTGGCCAGACTGCCCGAAAGCTGCCGGCTCAGGATGTCCGAGGCCGGCCTGCCGGACTTTTGCCTGCAGGCCATGCACCGGGCAATCCGGCCGGGCGACTGAAACGCATGCGATATTTTCCCTGGAACCGGATTCCCTGCCACGTCTCCAAAGTCTGAAAACTCGACGGCCTCACCTGCAAAGCCGCAGGAAAAACCCACGGATTCCGGCGTCAGACCTCAGCACGTTACGCGCCATGGCCATGTACTCTCAGCTCAAACCTGACCGAAATCCCAGGCGTAAAGAAAATTTGATCATTCCAAAAAGTTGATTCCCCGCCTCTGCCTCCGCCGCATCAACTCTCAGCCGCCTTCCCCTGCCGCTCACATCAAGATTGATTGATGCGCCGCCCCTGCCTCCCGCACGCCATATGACGTCAACCTGCTGAATTTTCAATTCTTGCAGCATTTCGTGTTCTGGCACTGCTCTTGATCAGGGAAACCGCCTCGGCTGGGAGCAGCCTCGAAGGACTCGCCATGTTCCTCGACATCAGCACGATCTTCCCGCCCGAAGGGCTTCAGGTAATGCCCCCGCATGGACCTGAGACACGCACCGGGCTGAAACGAGGGGAACCCGGCTGCATACCGGGCTGACCGTTCATCCGTCATTGAGCCCTTCGGCGATATGGCGGGGCGTTCCCCCCTGCCCGACAGACTCGTCGAAAGGACATAACGACCCGAATCAAGGAACACGCATGAGCAAGACAATAATGACCGTGGATGACTCGGCCAGCGTCCGGCAGATGGTCAGCCTGACCCTCAAGGACGCCGGCTACTCGGTCATCGAGGCCTGCGACGGCAAGGACGCCCTGGCCAAACTGACCGACCCCGTGGACATGATCGTCACGGACCTCAACATGCCCAACATGGACGGCATCGAATTCATCCGCAACGTGCGGGCCAAGGCCCAGTACAAGTTCGTGCCCATCGTCATGCTGACCACGGAATCCCAGGCCGACAAGAAGGAGCAGGGCAAGGCCGCCGGCGCCACGGGCTGGATCGTCAAACCCTTCAAGCCGGACCAGCTCCTGGCCGTGGCCAGGAAACTGCTGCGCTGACTGCCGATCAAGGAGCGCCTGTGCCCAGAAAAGAACTGAAACGGACACCCTGCATGACGGCGAAAAGGGCGAAAAGCCTGCGGACCACCGCGAGTCGGGATCTTGAAATGACGTGGACAGCCGCCGGGAGAACCGACAGGGCCCACGGATTTTTCCTGTGGATGCACGCAGCCAAAATCGCCTTCGCCGTGTTCGCCCTGACAATGGCGGCAGCGCCGGAGTGCGTAGCCCTGTCACCCGGCACAGGAGAGAAGGCGTGGGGTGCCGAACGTCGCGAAATGTTCGCGGCATTGTCCGAGGAACCCGGCTCTGAGGCGAAATGCCCGAAGGACGACGACCGGATTCCCCTGAAATCCGGAGCCGTCTTCCTGCCCGAGGAACAATGGTTCCTGCAGCTCACGGTGGGCGGCCTGGTGCCTGCTCTGTTCGTCCTGGCGGCGACCGCAGCCATGCTGCGCAGGCGCCTCGTGCGCAGGGAAAACGCCCTCCGCGCCGCCGCGGCCGAGCTACGGGACCAAAAGGAGCGGCTCGATTTGACCCTGAAGGGGACCCAGACGAGCATCTGGGAGTATTGCCCGCAGACCGGAAAGGCAACGTTCAGTGCAGACTGGTTCGCCAACCTCGGCTACGTTCCCGACGACGTCCCGTCCAGCTTCGCCGGATGGGCGGCTCTGACGCATCCCGACGACGCGAAGTCGGTCGTGCAGGTCATGGACGATTACATACAGGGCGGCGGGATCGGCATCGTCGAGACCCAGTTCCGCATGCGCACCAGGGCCGGGGAATGGCGATGGATCATGGGGAAAGGGCGGGCCGTGTCCTGGGATGAGGACGGCAGCCCCAACCGCATCATCGGCATGAACCTGGACATCCACCGTCAGAAAACCGTGGAGTACGAACTCCGGGAAGCCGAGGCCGTCACCTCGGCCCTGTTCAATCAGGCCTTCAACCTGTTCGCGTTGCTGGATCTGGACGGCCGCATCCTGAAGATCAACCGTTCGGCGCTGGATTCCCTGTATCATGACCCGGAGATCCTGGGACAATGCTTCTGGGAAGCACCCTGGTGGCCGGACAAGGAGGAAAGCCGGCGCATCGGGCAGACGGCCATGGCCGTCGCTACGGGGGGCGGGGTGTACTGGAGCGATGCCGTGCATGTCAGCCGGACCGGCGAAGAGCGCTATATCGACTTCGCCTGTTCCGGCCTGAAGAACGAACACGGTCAATGCACGTACATCATCGCCGAAGGCAGGGACATCACCGAGTACAGGACCATCTTGAACACAAAAGAAAAAAGCGAACGCCGGTTCAAATCCATCTTCGACCACTCCCCGTTTTCCATCGTCATCAACGACATGGAAGACGGACGCTACCTGGACGTCAACGACGCCTTCGCGAAGAGCACCGGCTTTTCCAGGGAAGAGGCGCTGCGCATGGATTCCGCGGACTTTACCGACCTCACGTCCGAACAGTGCCGGGCCATCCGGGGCACTGTGCGACAGGGCGGCGTCTTCAATCGCGAAATCGAATCACGCAGATCCGACGGAAAAACGGCCCACGTGCTCTTCTCCTCGGTTCCGGTGCCGTACGGGGACACGGACGCCATCCTGTCCATGATCCTGGACATCACCGACAAGAAGCGCGCCGAACTCGCCCTGGCCGAGAGCGAAAAAAAATACCGGGACATCTTCAACAACGCCCCCGTCGGCATCTTCCGCTCCACCCTCGACGGCTATTTCCTGGACGCCAACCCCAGGCTGGCGAGGATGTTCGGGTATGAGAGTTCCGCGCACATCATCCGGGAAGCGAGGGACATCGCCCGGGACATATATCCGCGGCCCCAGGCCCGGGAAACGTTCCTGAATGCGCTGCGCCGAAACCCAGTGGGAGCCACCATGGAAGTGGAGTTCAAGCGCAGGGACGGCACCCCTCTCTACGGGATCATGCATGCTTCGCTGCAGACGAAGGAAACAGGGGAAGCCTCATACCTCGACGGGACAATCGAGGACATCACCGAACGCAAACGCGCCGAGGAAGCCCTCAAGGCCTCGGAAAGGATATTTTCCGAACTTTTCATGCTCAGCCCCGACTGCATCGTCCTCTCCAATCTCGAAACGAGCAGGATCATCCAGGTCAACGAAGCATTCCTGGCCATGCTGGGGTACGATCGCGCGGAAGTCCTCGGCCTGACGCGCGACGAACTCGGACTGCATTCCGACCTCCGGCAGCTGGAAATGCTGACGGAACAGGTCCGACAACACGGAAAATTCCACAACGTCGAAATGCAGTTCTACCACAAGGACGGCCGCTCCTCGACCCATCTCGTTTCAGCGAAGACGATCATGATCTCAGGCCAGGCCGCGCTCATGTCCATCAGCCGGGACGTGACGGAGATGCGCAAGATCCAGGCAATGATGGTCCAGTCCGAAAAGATGGTCTCCCTCGGGGGCATCGCCGCCGGCGTCGCCCATGAGATCAACAACCCTCTGGGCATCATCGTACAGGCGGCGCAGAACCTGAAGCAACGCAGCCGGCCGGACTTCGCGAAGAACATCCAGGCCGCCGGGGAACTGGGGCTCGATATGGCGGCCGTGGACCGGTACATGCGCGCCAGAAAACTCGACGAGTTCATCGAGCATATCCAGCAAGCGGCCGTGCGGGCGTCGGAAATCATCACGCGCATGCTGCTCTTCAGCCGCAAGAGCGAATCCAGGCGGCAGGCGTGCGATGTCCGCAAGATCATCAACGAAGCGGTCGCATTGGCCAGAAACGACTACGATCTGAAAAAGGCCTACGACTTCAAGCAGATTGTCGTGAGCATCACCGTCGAGGAACCCGTCCCGGACATCCTCTGCACGGAAACGGAAATCGAGCAGGTCATCCTGAACCTCCTGCGCAACTCAGCCCAGGCCATGGCCGAAGTCTCCCCTGCGCTGCGGGAGCCGAAGATCGACATCCAAGTCAGGGTCAACGGCGAATTCCTGCGCATCGAAGTGCACGACAACGGTCCCGGCATGCCCCCGGACGTGCAGAAACGGATCATGGAGCCGTTCTTCACGACAAAGCCGCCCGGCGTCGGCACCGGGCTGGGGCTTTCGGTGTCGTACTTCATCATCACCAAGGGCCATGGCGGACATTTCTCGGTGTTTTCGGAACTCGGAAAAGGGACGGTCTTCTTCATCGATCTGCCTCTGGCGGGGTGAGCGGGGACAGAAACGCCCGGCCCGGAAAAGCGTCAACCGTCCCGGTACCGGGACGCGCTCTCCCCCATGCGGGCGAGAATCTTCTGCAAAGCCACGCGTGAAAGGCCCGAAACGCGGGCGGCCTCGGACACGTTGCCCCTGGTCTGGGCCAGCAGGTCGCGGACGTAGCCTTCGGTGAAGGCGCTGACGACCTCGGCCTTGGCGGCCTTGTACTCGCCGAGCGGGGAGTCGGGCACGCGGGTGCACCCTTCGGGCTGAGCGGACGCCCCGGCACCCTGGCAGACGAGGCGGACCAGGTTCATGTCCACCCGTTCCGACGTGGCGAAGACCGTCATGCGCCGCACGAAGTTCTGCAGCTCGCGCACGTTTCCCGGCCACGGGTTGCCGGCCAGCCAATGCATGACCTCGGGGTCGACCTCCTTCTCGGCCAGGCCCATCTCGCGACAGGCCACCCGGAAGAAGTGCGCGGCCAGCAGCGGGATGTCCTCGGTCCTGTCGCGCAACGGGGGCAACGTGATGGCCAGTACGTTCAGGCGGTAGTAGAGGTCTTCGCGAAAGGTCCGGGCCTTCATGGCCGCCTCCAGGTCCTGATTGGTGGAGGCGATGAGGCGCACGTCGACCTGCATCGTCGAATTCGACCCAACGGGGCGGACTTCGCCGTCCTGCAGGACCCGCAGCAGCTTGGTCTGCACGGAAGACGAGATGTCCCCGATCTCGTCGAGGTGCATCGTGCCCTTGTCGGCCGCGGCAAAGAGGCCCTTGTGGTCCCGGTCCGCCCCCGTGAAGGCGCCCTTGACGTACCCGAACAGCTCGCTCTCCAGCAGGTTCTCCGGGATGGAGGGGCAGTTCACGGACAGGAATGCGCGGGCCGCCCTGGATCCGAGGCGGTGGATGAGCCGCGCCACCAGTTCCTTGCCCGTGCCCGACTCCCCGCGGACGAGCACCGTGTACTCGGACTGGGCCACGGCCGCCACGGTCCGCTTGAGCTGACGCATGGCCTGGCCCTCGCCGACCAGTTCCCCGCCGGCGTCCTGCCGGGCGAGTATCTCGCGCAGGCGGTTGTTCTCCTCCAGCAGCCTGCTGCGCTCAAGCCCCTTCTCCACCACCCTGAAGAGCTGCTCCGGCTCGATGGGCTTGGTCAGAAAGTCATAGGCCCCGATCCGCAGGGCCTCCACCGCGGTCTCGATGGTCCCGTACGCCGTCAGCACGACGGTGCTCAGGCCCGGGTTGACGACCAGGGCTTCCGTCAGGAGCTGCATGCCCGTCATTTCGGGCATGCGCAGGTCCGTGATCATCAGCTGGACAGGGCCCTCGGCCATGACCCGCAGGGCTTCGCGGCCGCTTTGGACCGCGACGACATTCAATTCCGGAAAATGGCCGCCAATGAGGCGGGCCAGGCCACGGGCGAAATCCCCTTCGTCGTCGGCGACGACGACCCGGTACTCCCGGACGCGGTCCGGTACTGCAGCAACATTCATGACGTACGTCCTCGATATCCGGATTGCGTCTGCGGGGCGCCGGACTGGGCTGGCAGGGTCACGACGAACCGCGCTCCGCCCAGGGGTGAACGTTCGACGACGACCGTCCCGCCCACGTCCCGGATCATCCCGTAGACCACGGCCAACCCCAGGCCCGTGCCCGCGCCGATGGCCTTGGTGGAATAAAAGGGGTCGAAAATGTGCGGTTCATCCGCCACCGCGACGCCCGGACCGTTGTCGTCCACGACGATGTTCACGCAGTCCCCGTCTGGCGCCACGCTGATCACGATCTCGCCGCTCCCTTCATCGACGGCGTCGAGGGCGTTGATGACCAGATTGCTTACGACCTGCTCCAGTTCGCCGATTCCCAGCCGCACGAAGAGCGGCCCGGACGGGCTCTCCATCTTCAGTCCCACACGTTTCTTGGCCGCCTGCACGGAAAAGACGTCACGCACGGACGCGGCCACGGCGCAGGCGTCCGAGGTCCCAGACCCTGCGGCCTTGGGCCGGGCAAAATTGAGCAACTCCTGCAGGACCCGCTGGGCCTGGCGGGTGTGCCGCTCGATGATGTCCAGATCCGCGGCCTGCTGCGGCTCCGTGACGGTCTGGCGCAAAAGGCCCGCGTAGCAGAGGATGACGCCCAGGGGGTTGTTGATCTCGTGGGCCAGACCGGCCGTGAGCTTGCCCACGGTCGCCATCTTCTCCGAATGCCAGACCTGGGCGCGCATGCGCTTCTCCATGGTCGTCTCGCGCACGTAGACCACGACGCGGTCGGCCTGGGCCTCCTGGCTGCGCACCGGGTACATGGACAGGGAAAAGGACCTCCCGCCGGGCAGCTCCACTTCGCGCTGGTCCGGCGCGCCGCTGCGGATGGCGTCGAGCATGGGGCAATTGCCCGCTTCGGTGTCGAAGAAGATGGCCAGCATGTTCCCGTCGGTGCGTGCGCCGTCCGTCAGTTCGGATGTCAGCTGCCGGGCTGCCTGGTTCACGGTCAGCACCGCACAGCTCGAATCCATGAGGGCAAGCGGGTCGGTGATGCCCTCGACGATGGTTTCAAGGACCCGCATCTGCCGCAGAAGGCTGTCTATGGCCGTGAGGTTCTCGGCGGCCGTGCCGAGCTGTCGGCCCAGGGCCAGCATGACGCCGCGGTCGTGGCTGGCGGCCTCCTCCTCGCTGTCCCAGGTCAGGCAAAGGATGCCCTCGGCGTTGCCGGAACTCGACTCGACGGGCACGAAGATGCGCGCCCCGGTCTGAATGCAGGCGCTGCCCGTCAGCACGTCCACGAAATCGGCCGGCAGTTCGGGCGCCCCCATGCTTTCGGGCCAGACGTAGTAATTCTGGGAGGCCATGGTGCAGACATAGGCGATGCCGCGCGCGCCGAAACGCGTGCAGATCTGGGGCAGCGCGTAGTTCCACAGTTCGGCGCGGGAACTGCTCTGGCGCATGTCCTCGAGCAGGCGCACGAACAGGCGCACATCGGCCTGCCTCGCCTCCGCCTCGCGCGACAGCGCCTCGGTGCGTTCGTCGACCATCCGGCGCAGGTTTTCCGCATAATCCTGGAGCTGCCGCCGAGCCTCGAAAAGGTGGTCGCCCATCTGCTCCATGCCCTCGACGAGTTCCTCGATCTCGTCCCCCTGCTCGAGCCTGCTCAGCAGGTCCGAGCCCTCGGCATCGGCCACATTGCGGCGGAAGACGCTGCTCAGCCGCTTGAGGTTGTTGACCACGAGCACCCGGAACAGGATGTTGGTGGCAGAGAAGAAAAAGAGCGCGCCCAGGGCGAAGAAGGCGAAATACGTCAGGATGGTCTGCTGCACCCGGCCGACGCTGCTGTGCACCGAGATGCCGACGAAATCCACCCCCGCGATGGCCCCGAGCTGCTTGCCGAAGCCGCGCACCCCGTAGAGGGCGATAAGTTCCTGCGGGGCGTTTTCCGGCTGGCCGTGGCAATACATGCATGACTCCTCGAAGCGCACGGACCGCACCTTGAGGTAGTACCGTTCCCCATCAATCACCCTGTAGCCCTGCCAGAACTCTTCGTCGGGATTGGCCCGGAAATACTTGATCAGCTCGCGCTCGTGCTCGTTGGCCTCGTAGGCAGGGTTGCGGGCGTCGATGGCCACGCGGCGATAGATCGTCCCGTCCCGGTCATCGTTGACCGGAGCCATGATGGCCCGGGAGATGAAGGAGGACGACATGGCCTCAATGACGAAGGAGGACGGCAGCCGTTCGTACATCGTCGGCCGAAGCACGTCCCGCACGTAATGCTGGATGGAGTCCACATGGGTGAATATGAGCAGGGCCTTGTCCCGCACCTCCTCCTCCAGGACGTTCTTCATATGCACGTAGAACCCCACGGAAAAGGCGATGCCCAGAATGATCGAGGCCACGAGAAGCCCGGAGATGAACTTGGTCTGGATCTTTGACGGCTTGGGGATGTGCATGTCCTGGCCTGGGATGAAGCGGAGCCCGCAGCGCGGGAAAAAGGCTTCGGGATGGGGTGCCGAGGCGGACCGCCCTGACGTCGCGGCGCCCCTCCATCGAAGCGTACGGGACTGCAATAGGATGGAAGCGCCTCCCGATCAAGACGCGCGAAAAGGGCCGCCCCCGGAGCGGGGCGAGGGCCCCGCTATTTCTCTTCGAGGGCGAAGCGCAGGTATTCCTCCCCTTCCTTCACCTGCTCCACGTCGGTGTAATAGTACCGGGTCGGGTCGATGCCGTTGTTGTCCAGGTACACGGACATGCGGTGCAGCACGCCGCAGGAGTTGGTCAGCAGGGGCAGGAAGAGGTAGACGAAGGCCAGGGCCGTGCCCGTGGCCAGGATGAAATTCTTGAGCCGCACCGTCAGGCTTTTCTCGTTCATGGCAAATCCTGTGACAGGCAGGGAGGACGCGTCCTCCCTGCCTGATTGATGTTTAGATCTTGGCCGTGATCTCAGGGAAGACCACGTAGAACATGATGTAAGCCATGGTCAGAGTCAGGGCCAGGTTGAAGCTCTGGCCGCAGACGTACAGGATGAGGGGCTTGCCGCCCTTGAAGTACTTGGCCAGCTCACGGAAGTTGGTCGACAGGCCGATGGCCGCGAAGGACAGGGTGAAGAACCAGTCGCGAAGCAGCTTGGTCCCGCCGCGCACGATGCCGTACTCCATGACGGAATTGCCCAGATCCTTGCCCATGCTCTGGTCCAGGATGGAGAAGATGATGGACGCGCCGATGAAGCCCAGAACGAACTTCGGGAAGCGGTGCCAGATCTCGCCGGCGCCGACGCTGTGGCCGGAGTCGGTAGCCTCGACCTTGGTGACCCAGTAGATGGCCACGCAGAAGGCGGTCACGCCGATCATGACGTTCTGGATCATCTTGATGGTCGCGGCTACGTACATGGCCTTCTGGCCCAGGAACGCGCCGGCCGCGGCCACGGCGCCCGTGGAGTCGATGGTGCCGCCCATCCAGGCGCCGCCCAGGACCTCGGGGATGCCCACAGCCTTGATGAAGGCCGGCATGGCGATCATCATGATGGCGGTGAAGACCAGAGACAGGCCGATGGACAGGGTCAGCTCCTCCTTCTTGGCCCGGCAGGCCGCCGCCGTGGCGATGGCCGCGGAGGTGCCGCACACGGACATGTCCGCGGAGATGACGATGTTGAGGGTCTTGGAGGGCATCTTCAGGATGGTCTGGCCGAAGGTGTAGGTCACGACGATGACGATGGGTGTCACGACCCAGGCCACGAAGATGCCGGGAATGCCGATGGCCACGATCTTGTTGAAGAGGACCTCGGCGCCCAGGAGCACGAGGCCGGTCTTGATGAAGAATTCCACCTCGCAGGCCGGGAGCACCCACTTCGGCGTACCGATGGTGTTGGCGATGAGCATGCCGAGCACCACGCCCCAGGCCTCGGCGCCGAAGCCGTACTGCTTGGAGATAGACTGGCCGCCGAGCATGTAGGCCAGCACGGCCACCAGGAAGACGATGGTGAAGCCCTGCATGAAGGCGGGCATGCTCTTGCCCATCATGGCGATGCCGACGCCGAAGATGGCGGCCAGGAAAACGCACAGGCCGATCAGGGTCGGGAGGTAGTTGTAGGGCTTGTTCTCGGCCTTGGACTTGGCTTCGCCCGCGGCCTTCTGGGCCGTACGCCATTCGCCGATCTTGGCGGAGGCGTCATCATTCAGGGCCTTGTCCTGGAAGGACGCGCCGGCGGCGGCTTCCTCGGCGGCCACGGCAGCGGCCAGCGCGGCCTCGGCCTTGGCCTTGGCCTCTTCATACTTGGGCATGGCCTTCTCGTTCAGGGCCTGAGCCTGGGCCTCGCTGCGGATCAAGGCGTCCATGGGATTGGTCTTCCAGGAACCCGGAGTCTTGGTCCAGTGGGTCATGAACTTGCCGAAGGGGGTGCCGGTGCCCTTGAGCTTGCCCTTGTCGTCCTGGGCCTTGTGCCAGGCGATGGTCTTGAACGGAGCCTTGGCCAGTTCAGCTTCCTGAATCTGGTTGGCGGCGGCGATCTTTTCGGCGAACTCGGCCTTGGGGCCGAAAGTCGTGTACGCCAGGATGCTCACGACGATGATGATGAAGCCGAGCCAGATGGCCAGGTAGTCCTCTTTTTTCCACAAGTCCGACCACTGGCTCTTGCCGTGATCGATGACGACGTTGCTGTCTTGGGCCATGGGTGTTTCTTCCTCCTTGCTTGTTTCAAATACATCCCCGCTGGGGGGCACCTTTTCGAAGCGTCAGCTAACAAAAGCCATGCCACGAAACGCATCCGGCACCGCCTCGCAATTTCAGCACGTTACAAGCAAAGAGCACTCGACAAGCGCAAACACGACTTGTCACCTGCAAACTCAAGTTAGCACACCGCCTGTCATCTGAAGCGCAGAAATGGATACGGGAAGAAGGTGCCGGCCCCGACGACGGACCCGTCGGGGCCGGCCGGGAAGGCTATTTGGCGATGTCGAGTTCGCGCTTCTTGGCATAGACGAAGCGCACCAGCTGGTACTCGAAGGGGCTTCCGGTTTCGTAGTACCGGAATTTGACCTGGTGCCGAGCGTCCACGGCCTTCACGCCGTACACGCCCGTGGTCGCCGTGCCCCGGGCAGCCCACCCCATGCCGTCAAAGAGGAAGTCCGCGGGGTTGAGGGTCAGGACCGCGTCGAAGGCCGTGCCCCCGGCGTCCCGCAGGCCAGAAGGCCCAAGGACGGGCAGGACCAGATACGGGCCGGAGGGCACGCCCCAAACGCCCAGGGTCTGCCCGAAATCCTCGTTCTCCTGCGGGATGCCGCCCTTGCCCAGCACATCGACCAGACCGCCCAGTCCGATGGTCGTGTTGAAGACGAAACGCCCGAGCGAAACCGAGGCCTTCTTGGGGTTGCCCTGCAGGACCGAGTTGACAAAAATCGGTATTTCCTTGAAATTATTGAACACATTGGAAACGCCCTGCTGCACGCTGTCCGGCAGGACCGCCTCGTAGAAGCGAAGCACCGGCAGATAGACATAGCGGTCCAACTGGGCATTGAAATGATACATCGAGCGGTTGAACCCCTCCCAGGGGTCCTCGACCAGAAAGAGCCGCTCGACCTCCGGGTCTTCGGAAAGGCCGCGGTGCACGGGCGCCTGGAAAGGACCGGGCTGGTGCTCCGGAGTGGTGGCGCAGCCGCAGGCCAAGACGAGAAGAAGAAGGAGAAGAACGCGCATGGGTCGCCTCATTTGCGGAAGAAATCGAGCATGGCCGCCACATTGTCCCTGAAGCGCAGGTTGCCGCAATGGCCGCCGGCGGGAAAGACGGTCAGGCGCGACCCGAACGTGTTCTCCAGGAAGGCGAAGTTTTCCGGCGTCAGGATGGGGTCGTCGGCGTTGGTCATGACGGCGATGCCGCCAGCGCCGCGCAGAAACGGGCCGATGGCCTCCAGGCTACAGGCCGCGACGGCCTTTTCCGCGGTGATCGCCGGGTCATGGAACCGCAGAAAGGGCAGCAGGTACTCCCGAACGTAGTCCTCGAAGCTCACGCCCACGGCCGAATCGAGGTAGGGGGCCAGGGACTCGTCCTTCACGATCCGGTGCCCCCGCGGCACGATGTACCCCGCGCCCGTGCACGTGTCGCTGGTGAAAACCATGGACGCCAGCGACAGGCGGAAGGCCACGCCGATGAGGATCTTGAGTTCCTTCTCGGAGATGGAGCGGTTGCGGTGCAGGGCGAAGAGGAACTCGTCGCCGAAATTCACCTGGTCGCTGGACCGGTACGCCTCGGAAAGCTGACGCACCAGTTCGGCCACGGTGCGCGCGGCCTCGAACCGGTCGGCCACGTTGTCGGACAGCAGATGGTCGAGGCGGATGGCCGAAGTCATGAGGTTCACGGCCGGATTCAGCAGCAGCACCTTTTCAAAGCCGAAGCGCTTCTCGCGGGTGTCCAGTTCGGCCAGGAAGGCCGCCTGAGTCCCGCCGAGACTGTAGCCGGCGAGGTGGAAGGACGTGATCCTGTCCCGCCCCATCTGGGCCGCGATGGCGTCCATGGCCTGATAGAGGTCGGCCACGTCGTAGGGGATGTAGCCCGGCACTTGGGTGGTCGAGGCGCTGACCACGAAGTTGGGGTAGGTCGGTGAGGACAGCGTGACCACGTGAAAGCCGGCCCGATGGAAGACGCGCTGCAGGAAGCTGCACGTGGCCGACTCGTGGGAGGAGCCGGTGCCGGCCAGAATGAACATCAGAGGCGCGTTGCCCCGCTGCTGCGCCAGCGTGTATTGCAGGGTGTCGTCGTACCACAGGATCTCGGGCACGGGACGGTCATGCAGGAGCATTTCCCTGCCGCGCACCGCGCCGAGGTCCCGCAGGGGGTTCAGATCCGAAAAGCCGGCCGGCCGCACGGACGCCAGATCGAACTCGTCCTGCGGCAGCGTGCCGAAAACCGTGGCCTCGTAAGGGTTCGTGAACGGGTAGTCATAGGCCTGCGCGGAAAACGCCGCGGTCAGGATGAGCAGGCAGAACAGAACGACGCGGTGCATGCCGGGCCTCCACGTAAGGAAAAGGTTGCGGTCTTCTAGCCCCGGGCTTGCGACGAGGCAAGTCCGGCAGTGGACAGGCCGGCGGGGTCCGTGCACGGAGGTTCAGGATTCCCGGGCGGCGGTCCCGTCGGGCCCGATCGTGGAACGGATTTTTCCGAGGGCTGTCCGGGCCTGCTCAAATTCCGGGTCGCTTTGCAGGGCGGCCCGCATGTACCGGTCCGCATCCTCGAACCTCTTCATCTGAAGATAGACCATGCCGATATTGAACGGGATGAGCGGGGACTCCTGCAGGATTTCGGGCCTGGCGGCCACGGCCTTTTCGAACTGCTTGACGGCCTTCAGGTGCTCCTTGCCCTGGAAATAGGCCATGCCCATGTTGTAGTGGAGCCCCGGTTCGTCGGGGATGACCTGCAGGGCCTTCTGGTACGCGTCCACGGCGCCCTGCCAGTCGCCCTGCTTGCGCAGGGACAGGCCCATCTCGTTGACCATCCACAGGTCTGCGCGCGAAAAATCGCTACCCTTGCTCTCCAGGGCCTGGCGCATGAACGCGAGCCCCTGCTCCGGGTTGATCTCGCGCAGCTTCACGCCGATCTCCATGTACGTCGAGGCCAGCATGTCGTTGGCCTGAGCCCGCACGATGCCCAGGGCCTCCTGATAGTACTTCTGCGCGGCATCCTCTTGGCCGTTCTTGCTGTACTGCTCGCCGATGCTGATCTTGCGCTCGTGGTTGAGAGGGGAAATCCTGTCCATAAGAAGCAGGTATTTGAGATACTTCTCCGCGTCTTCCGTCTCCAGATAGAGGTTGGCCAGCCGTTGCAGAGGCTTCAAATTCAGGCGCGACCCTTTCGACGCCTCCTTGTAGTAGTGCTCCGCGTTGCCGAAATCCATCTTGCTCTTGAAGATGTCTCCCTTGAGCATCATGCAGATGGAACTGCTCGGCTTCTCATTGAGAAGCAACTCTATCTTCGGCATCGCCTCCTCGTACAGGCCTTGGTCGATCAGCTTCTTGATCTGCTCCACCTCGACGAAAAAGCTGTTGCTCGGCCTGATGGCGAAGGCGATCTTCTGAATGAGGTTGTTTATGGAGATGGGCTTGACGATGATCGAGTCCACATCGTTCTCCGCGATGAAGGACACATGCTCTTCGGACACCTCCGGCGTCAGGCAGATGATCTTGACCTTGTCCCCGAAGCTCTCCTTGATGCGCTTGAATTCGTAGACGTTGGACTTGCCGCTGATCTTCGACTCGATGAAGAGCACTATCTGCGCGTAGGCATTCAGCAGATCCCTGCACTTCCTCACGACATCGGCAGAAACATGCGCCACGGCGAGGGAATCATAATTGAACCCGATGAAACGCATTGCGCCGCGGACGGTCTTAACGAACATTTCATCATTTGTGACAAGAAAGAAAGATCCGTTCTGGTTCTTCAGATAGTTTGAAACCATCTGGTCATAAACGACGACCTCTTCTTTGCGGATAAGCTTATGCGACATATTTCCTCTTTCAAATCCAAGATGCATGTGCGCCCAGATCGTTGCGCGCGCAGCGGGCCAACGTATCCATGGATAGCCCACAAAGGCCACCACATCAAGGACGCACCGTCCGCCACACGCAACCATGCGGATACATGTGCTTTTTCTCGGAATAGCGACACGGACGCAGCGGAAAGCCTGCCGGCAAGGGCGCGCACTGCCCCCCAAAAAAGGCCGCGGGGATGGCGCGCCAGCCCTCTGGTCGCGCCATCCCCGCGGGGGAGTGGCAGTGCCTCCGGCGCAACGCCGGAATCAGCGTTCGTCGAAATAGACCTTGTGCTTGATGTTCACGCCCTGGGTGATGAAGACCACGGACTCGGCGATGTTCGTGGCCAAGTCCCCGATACGCTCGATGCGGCGGATGAGGATGATGGTGTGCACGGAGCGCTCGATGGCCGGGGTGTCGTGGATCATGTACTCGATGACCTCGCGCATGTTCTTGTGGTTGAGTACGTCGACCTCGTTGTCCAGCTTGCAGACCTCCAGGGCCTCTTCGACGTTGCCCGAGGAGAAGGCCTGGGCCGCGTGCCGCAGCATGGCCAGAGCCTTGCCGCCCATCTCGCGGACGTTGTCCTGGAACGGCAGCGCCGGACGGGAGCTGAGCATGATGGAACGCTCGGCGATGTTGACCGCCTCGTCGGCGATGCGCTCCAGGTCGACGCTGATGCGCATGCATCCCAGGATGAAACGCAGGTCTCCGGCCACGGGCTGCTCCAGGGCCAGAAGGCGCAACCCCAGTTCGTCGATCTCCACCTCCAGCCGGTTGACCTCGACATCCCCGTCCTGGACCTCTTCGGCCAGGTACAGGTCCTTGTTCACGTAGGCCTTGATGGACTTCTCGACGGCGTCCTCGGTCAGGGCCACCATCTTCAGGACCTTCAGCTTCAATGTCTCTATCTCTTCATGCAAATGCGTATACATACTTCACTTCCTTTGAAATTTTCGCGAATTGCCGTTTCACCGG
Organism: Desulfomicrobium escambiense DSM 10707; assembly: GCF_000428825.1. Lineage (NCBI taxonomy): Bacteria > Pseudomonadati > Thermodesulfobacteriota > Desulfovibrionia > Desulfovibrionales > Desulfomicrobiaceae > Desulfomicrobium > Desulfomicrobium escambiense. The sequence goes on from NZ_AUAR01000003.1 coordinate 174,311, forward strand.
GGCACACATCAGCCGAAACGCCCGGTGATGTAGTCTTCGGTCTGCTTGTTCTCCGGCCTGGTGAACAGCTTGTCCGTGGGACCGACCTCAACGAGGCGCCCCATGTAGAAAAAGGCGGTCCTGTCCGAGACGCGCGCGGCCTGCTGCATGGAATGCGTCACGATGACGATGGTGAACCTGCTCTTGAGCTCGTGGATGAGTTCCTCGATCTTCTGGGTCGCAATGGGGTCCAAGGCCGATGCCGGCTCGTCCATGAGCAACACCTCGGGCTCCACGGCCATGGCCCGGGCGATGCAAAGGCGCTGCTGCTGCCCGCCCGACAGGCTCAGGCCCGACTGGTCCAGGCGGTCCTTGACCTCGTCCCACAAGGCGGCGAGCTTAAGGCTCTCCTCCACGCGGGCGTCGATGAAGTCCCGGTCCCTGACACCGTTGACGCGCAGCCCGTAGGCCACGTTCTCGTAGATGCTCTTGGGAAAGGGGTTGGGCTTCTGGAAGACCATGCCCACGCGCCGGCGTAGCACCACGACGTCGTGGGACGGGTCGTTGAGGTCCTGCCCGTCCATGGCCAATGCCCCTTCGATCCGCGTGCCGTCGATGAGGTCGTTCATGCGGTTGATGCAGCGCAGGAAGGTCGACTTCCCGCAGCCGGAGGGCCCGATGAGGGCCGTGGCCTGATGCTGGTACATGTCGAAGGAGATGTCCTGCAGGGCGTGGAAGTCCGAATAGTAGAAGTTGAGATTTCTGGAAGAAATCTTGACTGTATCTGCCATGTCTATTCCTCTGATGTCCGCCCCGCGACGGGGAGTGTGATGATGAAGCGTGAACCGGTCCCGGTCTCGGGCACCGGGCTCTGGACGGTGATCCGACCGCCGTGGCTGACCATGATGTGCCGACAGATGGCCAGGCCCAGGCCCGTACCGCCGATGGAACTGTTGCGGTCCTTCTCCACTCGGTAGAACCGCTCGAAAATCCGGCTCTGGTCCTCGGCCGGGATGCCGGGGCCGTTGTCGTCGATGAACACGGACAGCTCGCGGCCGGAGGCTTCCGCGTGGACCCGAATCCGGGCCGTTTCGGCCGGCACGTACTTGAGCGCGTTCTCCAGCACGTTGCGGAAGACCTGCACCAGTTGTTCGAAATTGGCACGCACGGCGGGAATGCCCTGGGCCAGTTCGTTGGCGAAATCGACCTTCTTGCGCAGAGGATGGCAGCTCTTCCAGGCCGAATACAGGGCCGAGGCCGGATCCACGGAGACCATGTCCACCCGCTGCTTGCCGTGCTCGAGGCGGGAGAGCTGCAGCAGCTCGTCGAGCATGGTGTTCATGTGGTTGGCGTTGCGCTGGATGACCTCCAAAAAGGTGCGCGTCTGCCCGGGGTCGTAGCTGTCCAGTCCCAGCAGCGTCTCGGCGTAGCCCTTGATGGACGTCAGGGGCGTACGCAGCTCGTGCGACACGTTGGCCACGAAATCGCGCCGGATCTGTTCCACCCGCCTGATCTCCGTGATGTCGTGAAAGACCATGATGGCCCCGAGCTCGGCGTCGCCCTTGATGGGTACGATGGACACGTCGAAGCTCCGCCCGCTCTGGAGGGCGACCACGACGTTGCCCTGGGAAAAATCGCCCGCCTTGCGTTTCGCCAAGGCGATGTCGCAGGCGTCCTGCAGGCCCTGCAGGAGACAGAGTTCCATGGGCTTGCGCCCGGCGAAGGTCGAGAGACCGGGAAAAATCTCCTGGGCCGCGTAGTTGCCGCGCAGGATGTGGCCCCGCCCGTCGAGGACGATGAGGCCCGCCTTCATGCCGTTCAGCACCGCCTCGGACTCCATCTTCTGCTTGACGATGGTCTGCATGTTGGACTCGATGCGTTCCAGCATGTTGTTGAAAGCGGTGACCAGCGGCGTCATTTCCGTGCTCGGGGAGAAGCGGATGCGCTTGCCTGGCCCGCCCTGCCCGATGTCGGCCGCGGCCTGGGCAACGCTGGAGATGGCCCGCGAGACCTGCCGCGACACCAGGGAAACCAGCCCGAAGGCCAGCACGATGCTGAAGCCGTAGACCCAGCCAGTATGCCCGTAGAGGCTGTCCAGCGTCTTGCGCATCTGGCTCTGGGGCCGGGCCACGCGCACGACCCCTTCCGGGACAGCGGCGCTTCCGCCGAACCTGCGGGCGACATAGAGCAGATTCTGGCTCAAGGTGTCGCTGTAGCGCAGACTCGTGCCGATTTCGCCGTCCATGGCCTGCAGGACTTCCGGCCGGCCGGCATGGTTCTCCATGAGGCCAACCTGTTGCGCCGCCACGCCGGAGTCCGACAGCACGGAGCCGTCCAGAGCGATGTAGGTGATGCGGATCTGCATGCTCGCCGCGAGATCCCGCAGCACGCCCCCGAGCGAGGGACGCTCGGTCACGCCGGACAGCGCCCATTCGACGGTCTGCAGGTCGCGTAGCGCGCCCTCCCTGGCCTCGCGCTCGATGGTCTGGCCCAGATTCTGGCGCAGATGGTACGCCGGAAGTCCCAGGGCCAGCAGCAAAATGACCCCGAAGGCCAGAAGTAGCCGCAGCCGCAGGGAAATCGGTGGTGTGGTCATGTCTGTCCTAGTCGGTCTGATTTTCTCGTTTCATGCGGTACCCGATGCCGCGGACCGTCTCCAGCCAGTCGGCATACGGCCCGAGCTTCTTGCGCAGCCGCCGCACATGGGTATCGACGGTGCGGGAATATCCTTCGAACTCGTACCCCCAGGCATTGCTCAGGAGCTGCTCGCGCGAAAGCACCTTGCCCTCGTTGCGCACGAATTCGCCGAACAGGTTGAACTCCGTAGGGGTGAGGTGCGCGTCGGACCCGTCCACCAGAAGGGTGAAGGCCTCGAAATCGGCCACCAGGCCCTCGCGCTGCCAGTGGGCGACCTTGGGCATGATGTTCACGTTGCGGCGCAGGACCGTCTTGATGCGCAGCATCAGTTCCCTCGGGCTGAACGGCTTGATGACGTAGTCGTCGGCGCCCAACTCGAAGCCGAGGATGCGGTCGACCTCGTCCCCGCGGGCCGTGAGCATGATGATGGGTATGTGGGCGCAGTCGGAGCTGCCCTTGATGGCCTTGCACACGTCGGTGCCGCTCATGCCGGGCAGCATGAGATCCAGCAGGACCAGGTCCGGCCGTTCGCTCTGCACCAGCTGCAGACCCTTCCTGCCGTCGCGGGCCACGAAGCAGTCGTAGCCGCCCGACTTCAGATGGAAGGCCAGCAGATTCGCGATATCCGGTTCGTCTTCGATGACGACGATCTTGTGAGCCATTGTTCCCCCTTTTTTCCGCGCGGCCGCGGGTGACGCCGACCGTACTCTGGCGGGTTACCGGCCTTTCGTGACAGCATTGTGACAGCGACATGAAATTCCTGTAACATTCCCGATTTGACGACTCAACAACGTTGCCGCTGCATCGTCGCACTTTTGTCACCATATCCGGAGTTGGATGGGGCCAGGAGAACGGCGATCGGGCACGATCGCCGTTCAGGGCAGGATACGGCCGGAGCGCAGCTCGTCGATGCCGCAGAGCATGAAGCCGAGGATGGGACGGCATTTTTCCGCGCACGGCGCGAAGAACCGACCGTGGGTCCGGGTGCCCGACCGATTCTCCTGGCCGACGTAGAACTCGGCCAGGGCCAGGGGGACGAGACCGTGCAGGGCGGCGTGGTGCAGGAGCTTGGGGGCGCAGCACTCGCCGGTGCCCGTGGGCATGGCCCGGCCGAGGAAGACATCGCGCAGGGCGCGCCGCTGCCCCCGAAAATTGGCCGGGCGGTAGAGGTCGAAGATGCGTTCCATCAGGCTGGCGGACAGAGCCCGACGTTCGGCCAGGAAATCGCGGCGCAGAGGGTCGTCTGGCGAGAGGGCGGCGATGCGGGCGGTCAGGGCCTTGATGCGCGGCTCGTCGTCACGGATCGTGCTCTGGAACTGCGCGGGGTCAACGATGGGCCGCACCCAGCCCGGCACCTCCCAGACGCCGTTGTACTGTCCGGAGAAGGCCTTGAGCACCCGCTCGTTCCCCCGCCCGTCCAAGCAGACCAGCACCCCGAACATCTGGCCGCGGGCCGGCCCGAAGAGGTAGTCGAGGCCCAGGCGCGGGTCGCCGCAGGGCTGCGACGCGATGCTCCCCCGCGTCTCCATTTCCGCCATGAGGGCCAGAGCGTGCGGCTTTGCGGGGGCTGCGGGCAGGACGTGCTCCCGCCCGCAGTCCCGGCAGAACCCGACGCAGTCCTCGACGGACCGGGTCATCCGTCCGCCTGCAGCCCGAAACGCTTCATCTTCCGCCACAGGGAGGCCCGGTCGATGCCCAGGAGCCGCGCGGCCACGGTGCGGTTGCCGTCGACATGGGCCAGGGTCCACTCGATCTGCTCCCGCTCGCACTCCTCCAGGGTCATGGGCTGGCGCTCGCCGGCCCGGACCAGACGGCGCGGGGCTTCGAGCAGTTCGGGCGACAGGTGCACCGGCAGAATCTCGTCACCCGTGCAGAATACCGCCGCGCGCTCGATGATGTTCTGCAGTTCGCGCACGTTGCCCGGAAAGGCGTAGCGGGACAGGATGTCGAGCACTTCGGCCGAGACGCGCGGCGCGGGCCGCCCGCTCTCCCTGGCCGCCTTCTCGGCGAAGAAGTGGGCCAGCAGGGGCAGGTCCTCCAGGCGCTGCGCCAGGGGCGGCATGTCCAGCACCAGGACGTTGAGCCGGAAATAGAGGTCCTGGCGGAAGCGGCCGGCCTCGACCTCGGTCCGCAGGTTCTTGTTCGTCGCCGCCACCAGCCGCACGTCCACGGGGATGTCCGCCGTGCCGCCGACGCGGCGGATGGTCCTCTCCTGCACGGCCCGCAGCAGCTTGACCTGCATGGCCAGCGACATCTCCCCCACCTCGTCGAGGAAGAGCGTGCCCCCCTCGGCGGCCTCGAACAGTCCCTTCTTCTGCCGCGTGGCGCCCGAGAACGCGCCCTGCTCGTGCCCGAACAGCTCGCTCTCCAGCAGCTCCTCGTTGAAGGCGCCACAGTTGATGGCCAGGAAGCGCGCCTCGGAGCGGCGGCTGAAGAGGTGGACCATGCGCGCGGCCACTTCCTTGCCCGTGCCCGTCTCGCCGAGGATGAGCACCGTCACGTCGGACGGGGCGATGCGCGCAATGGTGCCTTTGAGCTCACGCATGCAGGGGGCCTCGCCCAGCAGCGGCACGGGCAGGGTCCGATCCTTGAGCTGCTCGCGCAGGCGCGCGACCTCGAGCCGCAGGCGGCGCTTCTCCAGGGCCTTGTGCACCAGGAGCCGGGCCTCGTCGAGGCGGTAGGGCTTGGCCAGATAGTCGTAAGCGCCTGCGCGCATGGCCTCCACGGCCGTGTCCACGGTGGGGTAGCCGGTGATGACCACGATCTCGATGTCCGGGTGCCGCTCCTTGGCCGCCTTCAGCAGGGCCAGGCCATCCATGCCTTCCATCATGAGGTCCGTCAGGATCAGGTCGAAGTCGGCGCCCTGCAGAAGCTCCAGCGCCTCCTCCCCGCCCCCGGCCGTAACGGTCTCGTGTCCCTGTCGGGCCAGGGCCAGGGCCAGGTTGTCGCGGGAGATGACCTCGTCGTCGACCACGAGGATCCTGGCGGCCCGCTCCGCCGCCACCCCGTCCCCTGCCCGCGCGGCACCGCGCGCCGGGCTCATCGCGCGCCCTCGGCGGCGCCGGCCAGAGGCAGCCGGATGGTGAAGCTCGTGCCCCGGCCCGGTTCGCTCTCCACCCCGATGGACCCGCCGTGCTTCTTGATGATGCCGAAGACCACGGCCAGGCCGAGGCCCGTGCCCGTCTCCTTGAGGGTGAAGAACGGGTCGAAGATGCGGCCCATGTGCTCGCGCGGGATGCCGGCGCCCGTGTCCCGGATCTGCAGCACAGCCAAGGGTGCGGACGGGTCCTTGTGCGCGGACAGGGTGATGGTGCCGGGCGGCGTGATGGCTTGGATGGCGTTGATCATCAGGTTGAGGAGCACTTCCTGGAAACGCTGGCCGTCCAGGGGCAGCTCGATGTCCGGCGGGATGTCGGTCACGATGTTCACACCCGACGGCACTTCGCTCGACACCAGGCTCACGGCCCGCTGCACGACCTGATGCAGGGGCGTCGCCTTCAGGCTGAAGTCCGTCTCCCGCGCGAACTCCAGCAGTCCCTTGACGATGTCCCGCGAGCGGCTGACCTCCTGGTAGATGTTGTCGAGCATGTGCCGGGTCAGGGTGGGGTCCGGCGGCTGGGGCGCGTCGAGGTCCTCCTGCAGAATCTGGCAGGACGTGGAGATGTTGTTCAGGGGGTTGTTCAGCTGGTGGGCGATCCCCGAGGTCAGCACGCCCAGGGAGGCGAGCTTCTTCTCCTGCAGGAGCTGGCTCTGCCTGCGGTCCAGTTCGACGATCATGTGGTTGAAGGCCTCGACCACGCCGCGGGTCTCGTCGCTGGTGTCGGGCAGGGGCAGGGCCTCGAAGTTGCCCTGCACGATCTGTCGTGCCGAGCGCTCGATGACGCCCAACGCCCCGAAGATGCGCCGCCCCACGAGCCAGGAGAAGAAGGCCGCCACGCCGGTGAAGGCCGCGATGGCCAGGACCAGCTGGTGCTTGAGGGTCGCTACGATGCCCAGGATCCTGGCCCGCTGCGTGGCCACGAACCTGTGGACCAAATCCACGAGGTCCTTGCCCTGATCGCGCAGGTGCGGGTCGGAAGTCGAGGACTGGACCATGGCGTGCGCATTGCCGTCCGTTTTCAGACCGGCGAAGGTTTCCTTGTAGGAGCTCAGGTCCTGCCGCAGTTCGAGCAGCGTCGCACGCCCCTCGCGGTCGGAGCTGCTCAGCCCGCCCTCGGGGTTCTCGATGCGGTCGATGATGCTCAGGGCGCTGTCGCAGTAGCGCATGGTCTCCACGTAGTCGGCCTCGCCCATGTAGAGGAGGTAGTTCTTCTCGTAGCGGCGGATTTCGAGGATGTCGCTGCTCAGGTCGTCCACGACCTCGGCCAGGGCCAGGGCCTCCTCGATCTGCAGCAGGTACTTGTAGGAGATGCCGCCCAGCACGGAAAACCCGAGGATGCTCAGAATCATCCCGAACAGGACGATGCGGCGGATCTTGCCGCTGGCGAAACGGGAGATCAGTCCGTACATGCGCCACCTCCCTTGTGGTCCAGGACCACGGCCAGGGCCTGCTCCACCCGCTCGACCAGCGTGACCGGCGGCAGCTCCCCGACGCTCTCGCGCAGGGCCTCCACATCAGCCGCGTTGGCCGCGGGCAGGACGACCATGGCGGCCCGTCCGCGCAGGGCCGCCAGAATCTTCTCGCGCACCCCGCTGACCGGCAGCACCCGGCCCACCAGGGACAGCTCGCCGGACAGGGCCACGTCGGAACGCGCCGGCCGGCCCGTGAGCAGCGACACCAGGGCCACGGCGATGGTCAGTCCGGCCGAGGGGCCGTCCTTGGCCACGCCGCCGGCCGGGATGTGGATGTGGATGTCGTGGCCCTCGAAGAAATCCTCGGCCACGCCCAGAGTCCGAGCGTTGCTGCGGATGAAGCTCAACGCGATCTGGGCCGACTCCTTGAGCACCCCGCCCAGGGAGCCCGTCAGGATGAGCTGGCCGGGCCCGGTCATGCGCGTGGCCTCGACGAAGATGATCTCGCCCCCCGTTTCGGACCAGACCAGTCCCGTGGCCGTGCCCACGATGGCCCCGGCGGCGGCCGCGTCGTGGCGGAAACGCGGCGGCCCGAGGAGCACCGCCGCGCCTTCGGCGCTCACGGGCGCGGCCACGGCCTCGGCCCCGCCGTCCAGGCGCAGACGGGCCAGCTTGCGGCACAGGCGGGCGATCTCGCGCTCCAGGCCGCGCACGCCGGACTCGTTGGTGTATTCGCGGACAATACGCACCAGGGCCTCGGGCAAGATGTCCGGGTACGGGTTGACCAGGCCGTGCTCGCGCAACTGGCGCGGCAGCAGGAAGCGGGAGGCGATGTCCATTTTCTCGGCCTCGGAGTAGCCCGAGAACTGCACGACCTCCAGCCGGTCCAGCAGAGGGCCGGCCAGGCGTTCCACGCCGTTGGCCGTGGCGATGAAGAGGACCTCGGACAGGTCGAAGGGGATTTCGAGATAGCGGTCCACGTAGCGCGCGTTCTGCTCGGGGTCGAGGATTTCGAGCATGGCCATGGCCGGGTCGCCCTTCACGTCCTGGCCGATCTTGTCCATCTCGTCGAGCATGAAGACCGGGTTGCGCACGCCCACGCCCCTGAGGGCCTGGAGGATGCGGCCGGGCATGGCCCCGACGTAGGTCCGTCGGTGGCCGCGCAGCTCGGCCTCGTCGCGCAGGTCGGCCAGGGACATGCGGTAGAAGCGCCGCCCCAACGCCTCGGCGATGGCCCGACCCACGGACGTCTTACCCACGCCGGGGGGGCCGACGAAGCACAGGATGGGCGCTCGGCTGGTGTAATGGCGCGTGCGGGACTGCAGGGCCGTGCGCACGGCCTCGCGCAGCTCGCTCAAGTCGATGGGCTTGGACAGGTAGTGCACGGCCCCGGTTTTGAGAGCGCGTACGGCCGTGTCCACCGTGGCGTAGCCCGTGACGAGAATGAACTTGGCTTCCGGGGCAACCTCCCTGGCCGCCTCCAGGAGCTGCATGCCGTCCATGCGCTCCATCTTCAGGTCCGTGACGATGCAGTCGAACTCCTTGCGCCTGAGCAGTTCCAGGGCCTCCTCGCCGTTGGCCGCGACGTCCACGTCGTAGCCCTCGCGGCCGAGCACGTGCCGCAGGTTCGAGCGGGCGATGGGCTCGTCGTCGACGACCAGCAGCGAGGCCTGGCGCTTGGTCTGCAGCACGCGGGAAGCCAGGTGCTCCAGCACCCGCTCCCGGACCTGCCCCAGGCCCGCGTGACTGCCGTCGAAGACCTTCGCCGCCTGCCCCAGGTCGAGATTGTCCTGGGTCAGGGCGCTCCACGGCAGGGCCAGAATCGTTTCCACGTAGTTCAGGGCGATGGAGTATTCCCCCACGGACGAGTCGGTCTTCTCCATCCGGCCGATCTCTGACTCCAGCACCGCCCGCACGTTCTCGGGCACATCGGCCTGCCGGCATTTTTCCCGAAGTCCCGTAGGGTCCTCGGTCTGAGCCGGCGCCTCAACTTCCTGCTTGCGAAAAAACATCGGTCAATCCCCTGCCTGGCGCCCTTTCGAGTCCCGTCGCTGCAATCTGCAACAGCGCTGCAATCTGCAGCACCTCCGGCAAACCGGGCTTGTTATAGATTTCACGTTCTCGGCGTTGTAATTTGCAACATCGCACAAAACCCCGCAATTCTTCCACTCAAAATTACAGCCCTGATTTCAGCATGTTATAAAAAAACCAACTTCTGGCACGGGCCTTGTTTAAGGCCAGACATCACTTTTAACGCGAGGTTAGCAAAATGAGCACCATCCGAGAAACGATTGAAGACACCTACGCTGCCAATGCCTTTGCCGAACGGGGCCTGACCAAGGACGCCCAGATTCTGCTCAAGGGTGAAAGCCGCCAGACGGCGGTCAAGGCCGATGCCGTCAAGCAGGTCGAAAAGCGCCCGCGTCCCACGCTCCACGCCAAATAGGCCCACCAACCGCGCAGGAGCGAACAGATGCCTCGAAACTGGTTACGAAACACGTTGCACCCGGGCACGCCCAGCCTGCGGCGTGCCAAATCCGTCGAAGACCGCCTGGCCGACTACACCGAAGCCGTGGCCCTGGCCGAGGCCGGGGAACAGATGCTCGCCTCGGACGTCATCCGGCACAGCGGCACGGGGCGCAGGCGCATTCTGGTCATCGGGCACGGCTGCACCTTCTCCTCGCACCTGGGGGAATACGCCCTGAGCGTGGCGGAGCGGATGGGCAGCGACCTGCTCTTCCTGAGCGTCGGCCTGCCCAAGAAAGACCCGAACTGGCGGGAGTCGTTCAGCCAGTTGGCGGACAACGCGGCAGGCCACTGGCGGGAAGCCGCGGAGCGGCAGAATCTGAATGTCCAGCACGAAGTGCGGTTCGGCACCGTGGACGAGGCTGTGAGCGAGCTCGTCCGCAGCTGCGGCAGGATCGAATTCATCCTGAGCGAACCAGAGGAAGGCGAACAGGTCCTGGGCCAGACGGGCCTGGCCCTGTTCACGGTCAAATGATGCCCGTTCTCACCATGCGGATGGACACCACCACTTTCGTTTCCGCCCCCTCGCGAACCCGGGGCACATCCGCCAGGGGCCGCACCCTGGCGACGCAGGAGTCACCATGGCCACGTTAGTTCTGAAAGTGATCCCGTTTTTCGGTTGGATCAGAACATATTCCGCCGCCCATCTCAAAATGGATTTCATGGCCGGACTGACCGTGGCCCTGGTGCTCATCCCCCAGAGCATGGCCTATGCCCAGCTCGCCGGGCTGCCCCCCTACTACGGGTTGTACGCCTCCTTCCTGCCGCCCCTGGTGGCGGCCCTTTTCGGCTCCAGCCGCCAGCTCTCCACCGGCCCCGTGGCCGTGGTCTCGCTCATGACGGCAGCCTGCCTCGAACCCCTGGCCACCGCGGGCGGCGAGAGCTACATCGCCTACGCCGTGCTGCTGTCCCTGGCGGTCGGCTTTTTCCAGCTGTCCCTCGGCGTGCTTCGCCTGGGCCTGGTCGTCAATTTCCTCTCCCACCCCGTGGTGGCCGGATTCACCAACGCCGCGGCCATCATCATCGCCACCAGCCAGCTGGCCAAGATGTTCGGGGTGTCCGTGGACAGCGCCGAGCACCACTACGAAACCGTGCTGCGGGTCTTCCGGGCGGCCATGAACTACACGCACTGGCCGACGCTGGCCCTGGGCGTCTTTGCCTTCGCCCTCATGTTCGCCCTGAAACGCTTCTGCCCCCGCGTCCCGAACGTGCTGGCGGCCGTTGTCCTGACCTCGGTCTTCGCCTGGGCCACGGGCTTCGAGCATAACGCATCCATCGGCATCCAGTCCCTGGAGGCCCCCCAGGCCTCCGAGGCCGTGACCGCCTACAACGCGGCCATACAGGGCCAGGCCGATCTCGCCGCCAGACGCACGGCCCTGACCTCGGCCATGGAAGAGGCCAGGGCGCACGGCGAACTCTTCGCGATCGTCGACGAGGAGCACGAACTGCGCCGCCTGTCCCTGGAAATGGAGATCACCAAGAGCAAGGCCAGAAGCCTCAGGGAAGCGTTGCGCGGCATGCTCTTCCAGGCCGTGACGGAAGCGGACGGAAGGCTGAAATTCTACCCCTTCGGCAGCCCACTCCCCAACGGAGAGGTCAACGACGGCCGGACCTGGCGCATCCGCGTCGGCAACTCCGCCCTGGACCCGGTGTCCCTGACCATGATCGGGGGCGGCGCGGTGGTGGGCGCGGTGCCCGGCGGCCTGCCCCCCTTCAGCGTGCCGCGTTTCGACGCGGGGGTCATGCTCAGACTCCTCCCCAACGCCGTCATCATCGCGCTGCTGGGGTTCATGGAGGCCATTTCCATCGCCAAGGCCATGGCCGCGAAGACAGGCCAGAGCCTGGACCCGAACCAGGAACTCATCGGACAGGGTCTGGCCAACATCTTCGGCGCTTTCAGCAGGAGCTACCCCGTCTCCGGGTCCTTCTCCCGCTCGGCGGTCAACCTGCAGGCCGGGGCCCTGACAGGGTTCTCAAGCGTGTTCACCAGCGCCATGGTGCTCGTGGCCCTGCTCTTCTGTACCCCGCTTCTCTATCACCTGCCGCAGTGCACCCTGGCCGCGGTCATCATGATGGCGGTCATCGGCCTGATCCAGCCTTCGGGGTTCGTTCACGCCTGGAAGGTCGCCAGATACGACGGCGTCATCTCGGTCATCACCTTTCTGGCCACCCTGGCCTTCGCCCCCCATCTGGACAAGGGCATCATGATCGGCGTGGTCCTGTCCCTGGGCGTCTTCCTGTACCGCAACATGCGGCCCATGGTCAGCTCCCTGGCCCGGACCGAGGAAGGCGAACTGCGCGACGCGACGCGTCACGGACTGGCCCTGTGCACGCACGTGGACCTGGTCCGCTTCAACGGACCGCTCTTTTTCGCCAACGCGAGCTTCCTGGACGAGACCATCACCCGCCGCCTGCAGTCCAAGAAGCGCCTGCGGCACATCGTGCTGGTGGCCAAGGGCATCAACGACATGGACGCCTCGGGCGAAGAGGCCCTGTCCCTGGTCGTGGACCGCTGCCGCAGCCGGGGCGTGGACATCTCCCTGGCCGGCGTCAACGACACGGTCATGGCCATCCTGGCCCGCAGCGGCCTCCTGGACAAGATCGGCCGGGACCACATCTACGCCAATATGGAAAAGGCCCTCTGCACCGTGCACGCCGGCGCCCACCACGGGAGCGACGAAGCGCGGTGCCCCCTGACCTCGGCCTGCCAACTGCACGTGCGGCCGCAGGTCGCGCAGCCCCGGCCCAGGGCCTTCGCGGCCGCCGGCGCCGCGCATGACGATCGACAGTAGCGACCAACACAACACACCCGCTGCAAGCGGTTAACACAAACACGGAGAACACAATGGCCACATCTCAATCTGACAAGAAGCCCATCGGACGGACCCTGGTTTTCGGCGCCCTGACCGCAGCCTTCTACACGGGATTTTTCGCTTACGGCGACGCCATCGCGGCCCAATTCGCGCAGGGTTCCTTCTGGGCGGCAGGACCCATCGCCACGGTTTTCGCCGTGTCCTACCTGCACGGCGAATTCGCCAGCAACCTGTGGGCGACCCTGGGCGTTTCCGCGATCCGCAAGGATACGCGCAAGACCGCCGAAGCCACCAAGCGTCCGGCCCAGCGCCCTGTCCTCAACGCCTGATCCCACGTCACGAAGGAGACATCGTAATGGATATCTTAAGCCTCGATCCCACCAAGTTCATTGACCTCAACACCATGGCCGTCATCTTCCTCTTCCTGGTCGGCTTCATCGGCGGTCTGGTCAGCGGCTTCATCGGCTCCGGCGGCGCCTTCGTGCTCACCCCGGGCATGATGAGCCTGGGCGTGCCCGGCACCGTGGCCGTGGCCAGCAACATGTGCCACAAGTTTCCCAAGGCCCTGGTCGGCGCCATCAAGCGCTACCGCTACGGCCAGGTCGACGTGAAGATGGGCCTGATCATGGCCGCTTCGGCCGGCATCGGCGTGCAGATCGGCATCAAGATCCAGCAGGTCATCCTGGCCATGTGGGGCCAGGCCGGGTCCGACCTCTACGTCAGCCTGTCCTTCGTTTTCGTGCTGGTCTTCGTGGGCGGCTACGTCATGAAGGATGCCATCAAGTGCGCCCGCTGCGGCGGCGAGGAAGAGACCACGGCCCTGGCCAAGCGCCTGCAGAAGATCGAGCTGTGGCCCATGATCAACTTCCCGCGCTCGGGCCTGCGCATCTCCCTGTGGTTCACCCTGCCCGTGGGCTTCGCCACCGGCATCCTGGCCGCCACCATCGCCGTCGGCGGATTCGTGGGCGTGCCCGGCATGATCTACGTCATGGGCGTTCCCGGCCTCATGGCCTCGGCCACGGAACTGGTCATCGCCTTCGTCATGGGCCTGGGCGGCTCCATCAACTGGGCCATGCACGGCATGGTCGACATCCGTCTCGTCCTCATCATCCTCGGCGGGTCGCTCCTGGGCGTCCAGCTCGGTGCCATCGGCACGACCTACGTCCGGCCGCACATGATCAAGATGGTCATGGCCACCATCATGCTCATCGTGGCCGTCAGCCGCGGCCTGGCCCTGCCGACCTACCTGGTCAAGCTCGGCCTGATGGAACTGCCCGAATCGACCCTGGGCCTGCTCAAGAGCGTGAGCTTTGCCTCCATGTGCCTGGCCCTTCTGATCGGCTCCGTCATCATCCTTGGCAGCATGTGGAACGGCCGCAAGGCCCAGGCCGGCGCCGCGAGCTGAGCGTCCGTCCTGTACCGAAGCCGGCAAGCGAGCCCCCCTGAACCGGGGGCTCGCTTTTTTTCGGACGACGCGACAATTTCCCGCAACCCGCTTTTCATGGCGCCAGACATGCGATATCAGTCGATCATGCGTTCGCGCCCCCCGCTGTCACATCTCCGTCACAATCGCCTCAACTTCCTGTAACATTGCGCGCCTAGTTAGTCCTCCAACGCATGATGCGAAACTTACGTTTGAAACATCGCCAAGGAGGCACCATTATGAACCGTTTTCTCAAGAAAAGCGTTCTCGCCCTGGCCCTGCTGGTCGTCGGCAGCGGCATGGCCCAAGCCCGCGACCAGGTCAAAATCACCGGCTCTTCCACCGTCTTCCCCTTCTCCAGCTACGTGGCCGAAGAACTGGGCGCCACCACCAAATTTCCCGCCCCCGTCGTCGAGTCCACGGGTTCCGGCGGAGGCCACAAGCTGTTCGGCGCCGGCATGGGCCCGAACACCCCCGACATCGCCAACTCCTCCCGCCGCATGAAGGACAGCGAATTCGAGAACGCCGCCAAGAACGGCGTCCTGGACATCACCGAAGCCAAGATCGGCTTCGACGGCATCGCCATCGCCCAGAACAAGGACAACGCTGCCATGAGCGTCACCCTGGAAGAACTGGCCTCCGCCGTCGCCGCCGACATCATCGTCGACGGCAAGCTCGTCCCGAACCCCTACAAGATGTGGAACGAGATTAATCCGAACCTCCCCGCCCGCAAGATCGTGTTCTACGGCCCGCCCACCTCTTCCGGCACCCGCGACGCCTTCGAGGAAATGGTCGTCGAGAAGGTCTTCGGCAAGAAGGAAGGCTACCCCAAGGATTACAAGAAGATCCGCCAGGACAGCGCCTATGTCCCGGCCGGCGAGAACGACAACCTGATCGTGCAGAAGCTCTCCAAGGACAAGGACGCCTTCGGCATCTTCGGCTACAGCTTCCTGGAAGAAAACGCCGACACCATCCAGGCCGCAGCCGTGAACGGCGTCGAGCCCGGCCCCGAGAGCGTCGCCTCCGGCAAGTACCCCATCTCCCGCTCCCTGTACTTCTACATCAAGAACGCCCACTACGACGCAGTTCCCGGCCTGAAGGAATACGTGGAACTGTTCATGAGCGAGAAGATGATCGGCAAGGACGGACTGCTGAATGGCATCGGTCTCATCCCGCTGCCTGACGACGTCCGCGCCAAGGTCCGCGAGGACGTGCTGGCCAAGAAGAAGCTGAACCTGGATGACCTGAAGAAGTAAGCGTCAGGCTCAACCATGTCCCCGGAGGGCCGAGCCGTTACCCGACGGACCGGCCCTTTGCCGCGACCGACACAAAGCGAGGAATCTCGTGACCACAACCTACCTGGCCCAATACCTGTTCGCCGGTCTCCTGCCCCTGGCGCTCTTCGGCTATCTCGCGGGCCGCAGGAAGATCCGCGCCCAGCAGGACCCCAGCGCCAGATACAAGGCCTCCGAAAACCTGTTCGGCTGGTACGCCGTGACAAGGATGCTCCTACCCGCGGCCGTCGTCAGCGCGGGCGCGACGATTCTGGACCTTTTCGACCTCATTGACGTTCCCTGGCCCATGGTCGCGGCCACGGCGCTGCTGCTTGGCGCCGGAGCCATGTGGATCGGCATCAAGGCCATCGACCCGGGGCTGCGGGTGCGAACGGCCCTGGAGAAGACCATCGTCCGCGTCCTGCTGCTGGCCTCGCTCATCTCCATCCTGACGACCATCGGCATCGTGCTGTCCATCGTCTTCGAGGCCGTCCACTTCTTCCGCATCGTCAATTTCTGGGACTTCCTGACGGGCACGACCTGGAATCCGGACGGGGCCATCGTCGGCGAGGGCGGCACGCAGCACCTCTTCGGCTCGGTGCCGCTCTTCGCCGGCACCTTCATGATCACGGCCATCGCCATGTGCGTAGCCATCCCGGTGGGACTCTTCTCGGCCATCTGCATGTCCGAGTACGCGTCCCTGCGCGTCCGACGCATCGCCAAACCCGCACTGGAGATCCTGGCCGGCATCCCGACCGTGGTCTACGGCTTCTTCGCGGCCATCACGGTCAGCCCATTCATCGTGCGCCTGGCCGAGAGCGTGGGACTGCAGGCGGACTACACCAACGCCCTGAGCCCCGGTCTGGTCATGGGCATCATGATCATCCCGCTGGTCTCGTCGCTGTCCGACGACGTCATCAGTTCCGTGCCCCAGAGCCTGCGCGAGGGGTCCCTGGCCCTGGGCGCCTATCCTTCCGAAACCATCAAGCGGGTCGTGCTGCCGGCCGCACTACCGGGCATCGTCTCGGCCTGCCTGCTGGCCATCTCCCGCGCCGTGGGCGAGACGATGATCGTGGTCATGGCCGCCGGCCTGCAGCCCAACCTGACGTGGAACCCCCTCGCAGGGATGACCACGGTCAACGTGCGCATCGTCGACGCCCTGACGGGCGACCAGGCCTTCGACAGCCCCGAGACCCTGGCGGCATTCGGCCTGGGCCTGGTCCTCTTGGTCCTGACCCTGTGCCTGAACATCGTGTCCCTGACCGTCATCCGCAAATTCCGCCAGAAATACGAGTAGGAAAGACCATGAGCATCCACATCGACCCGCGCAGCCTGCGCAAGCGCAAGAACCGCGAGGCCCGGTTCAAGGCCCTCTCCTACATGGCCATCTCCGTGGCCGGCATCTTCCTGGTCATCTTCTTCGCCGACATCGTGCGGCAGGGCTACACGGCCTTCCAGCAGACCGAAATCGCCGTCGAGGTGAGCTACACCCAGGAGGTCTACGACAACCCGCGCTCGGCCATCGACGCAAAGATCGCGCCCCTGGTCAGCCGGGGCGTTACCCGCATCCTGCCCATGCACCTGCGCGAAAACCCGCAACTCATGGGCAAGACGGAAAAGCTCTGGGTCCTGGCCAACGCAGAGGTGGACCAGCACGTCAAGGGCAAGGCCAACCGGCTCAAGCCGCGGGAAGTCACCCTGGTCGACGAAATGCGCGCGGCCGGGGAAATCAGGAAGGCCTTCAACACCGGCTTCTTCACCAACGGCGACTCCAAGCTGCCGGAAATGGCGGGCATCCTGTCCGCGGCCGTGGGCACCCTCTACCTTCTGGCCATCACCTTCGCCTTCAGCTTCCCGGCCGGAGTCATGGCCGCCATCTACCTGGAGGAATTCGCGCCGGACAACCGGCTGATGCACATCGTCGAGGTCAACATCAACAATCTCGCGGCGATACCTTCCATACTCTTCGGTCTCCTGGGCCTGGCAATATTCATCAACTTCATGGGCTTCCCCCGCTCTTCGGCCCTGGTGGGCGGCCTGACGCTGGCGCTCATGACCCTGCCGGTCATCATCATCGCCACCCGCGCGGCCATCCGAGCCATCCCGGACTCCATCCGCGAGGGAGCCCTGGCCTTGGGCGCGACCCACTGGCAGGTGGTCTGGGATCACGTCCTGCCCCTGTCCCTGCCGGGCATCCTGACGGGCACCATCATCGGCCTGGCCCGGGCCATCGGCGAGACCGCGCCGCTGCTGATCATCGGCATGGTGGCCTACATCCAGGACATGCCCCGCGGCGTGACCAGCGCGGCCACGGTCCTGCCGGCCCAGATCTACGTCTGGTCGTCGGAGTCCCTGCGCGCCTTCACCGAGCGCACCTCTGCCGGCATCATCGTGCTGCTGGCGGTACTCCTGTCCATGAACGCCGTGGCCATCCTGCTGCGCAACAAATACGAACGGAAATGGTAGCCGCGACCTGACCTCAACGGTTCTCGCCATCTCCGCCATGCCGGGGCCGCTCCTTGACGATGTCCGCCCGTCAAGATAGCGGCCTTCGGTGTCTTTGCCCCCTTCCGAAACGTCATCGAGGCCGACATGTCGCAGCGCAGCACCATCAGCTACTTTCTCGAATCCATCATCCTTTCCGTCCTCGGTCTGGCGGTCGCCTTCTTTCTCGGCTTCCAGTCCGGGGGCATGTCCGGCGCCCTGGCCTTCCTGCTGACCACGACCCTGCTGGCCTGCCTTGAAACGTCCGTCTCCCTCGACAACGCCGTGGTCAACGCGACCGTGCTGCGGGTCATGACGCCGTTCTGGCGCATCATGTTCCTGACGGTCGGCATCGCCATCGCAGTCTTCGGCATGCGCATCCTCTTCCCCATCCTGATCATCTCCGTGGCCGGGAACATGGAGTTCAGCCAAGCCTGGCTCATCGCCACCACCCGACCCGAAGAGTACCGGCACATCATGGAAGGCAGCCACCTCGGCATCATGGGCTTTGGCGGCACGTTCCTGCTCATGGTCGCCCTGACCTACTTCCTGAACAAGGAGAAGGAGACTCACTGGCTGCCCGTGGTCGAGAAGATGCTGATCAAGGTCGGGGGTGTGGACAACGCCGCGGCCAGCATGACCATCGGCCTGGTCATGGCCACGACCATGTTCATCCCGTCCACGGAAAAATACGTCTTTCTGATCAGTTCCCTGAGTGGGTTCGCGGTCCACGCCCTCATCGACGTGCTCAAGCATGTGGTGGGCGGCGGCGACATCGCCACCGTGGCGGGCAGGAACGGGCTGGTGGGCTTTCTGTACCTGGAGGTGCTGGACAGCAGCTTTTCCTTCGACGGCGTGGTGGCGGCCTTCGCCATCACCAACAAGTTCTGGCTCATCGCCATCGGTCTAGGCATCGGCGCTCTCTTCGTGCGCTCCATGACCGTGTACCTGGTGGAAAAGGGCACCCTGGAGCAATACAAGTACCTGGAGCCGGCCGCCTTCTGGGCCATCGGCTTCCTGGTCCTGGTCATGTTCATGTCGGCCGCGGGGCACCATCTGCCCGGCGGCGAGGTGACCACGGGCCTGGCCAGCATGGTCATCCTTGGGGCGGGCGTGCTGACGAGCATCGTCCAGAAACGGATCGAGGACCGGCTGCGCGAATGCAGACAGGATCGGGACTGATTCCCGAAGATCGCAGCGGAAAGAAGTGGAGCCCATGATGCCGATGCTTCCCGAAGACGAACAGGTCCGGGGCGGAGTGTACCTCTGCCAGACCGGCCAATGCGTGTCCTGCGGCAGCTGCTGCGGGCTCTACAACGTCCGTGGCCTGTCCCGCGAAGGCCTGCGGGCCGTACTCGATGAGCGCACCCGCGCGTTCGCGTCGGTCCCGCGCACCATCGACGCCATCCTGGCCTTCGAACAGGAGCGCCTGACCCTCGAAGGTTGCGACTACCCAATCCCGGATTTCCACCACTGCGTCTTCGTCGGCCTGATCCGCGACGGCGGCGAGCGCGTGGGCTGCCTGCTCCACCCCCTGGCCGACGGCAACGCCGGCGTGGACTGGCGGGGCCTGAGCTTCTACGGCGGGGCGGCCTGCAAGCTTTTCTTCTGCCCGACCTACGACCGGCTGGAAGCGAGATGGAAGCGCCTGGTCCGCCGCGTCATCGACGACTGGTTCGCCTACGGCCTGATCATCCCCGAACACCGCCTCCTGGCCGCCCTGCTCGGCGCCGTCGAGGCCCGCCTGGGCCGCGAGTTGGACCCGGACGCCCTCTCCCCTGACGGCCGGGCCGCCCTGGCGGAACTGCTGCGCGTCAAGCTCGACTGGCCGCTGCGCGGACCCGACACGCCCCTGGCCTGGAACTTCTTCAGCACCCGCCGGACCGAACGGCCGGGACTCGACGCCGTCCAGCCCGGCGACCCGCTGCTGCAGGCCCTGTGCGAGCTGGACACCCTGCCGGAACACGCCGTGCCGGCCCTGGCGCGCCTCGACGAACTGCTCAACCGCACAGTCTCCGCCCTCTCCCGGAAATGAAAGGACCGGCTCGAAGCCGGTCCTTGGGGTGAGGGGCGGGTCATCCGCCGACGGTCAATCGACGTGGATGTCTATGGCCTTGGGCCGCGCCTTCTCGGTCTTGGGCAGGTGCAGGTGCAGCATGCCGTCCTTGAAGACCGCCTTGATGCCGTCCGGGTCCACGTTGTCCGGCACCGTGAAGCGCCGCACGAAGGTGCCCGTGAACCGCTCCACGCGGTGATACTTCTTGTCCTTCTCTTCCTTCTCGGTCTTGCGCTCACCCTGGATCGTCAGCACGCCGTTCTCCACGGACACCTTGACATGGTCCTTCTCCACACCGGGAATATCGGCCTTGATCAGAAACTCCGTTTCGGTCTCGGCAATATCCACCCGCGGAGTCCAGTCGCTGGAGGCCAACGCCTCCTGCCCGCCGCGCGGCCATCCCACGGCCTTGGTGTACCGATCGAACATGTCCTCGATTTCCCGCCAAGGATCCCATTTCATCAGTGTCATGGCCAACCTCCTTCCGTGACCTGTCTTGAATGTGCTCCACGGTCCCGGACCGCTTCCGGGTCATTCCACAGATAAGACCGCATGACGGTCAGTCAAGGCCGACCGGCCCGGCCAAAACAGGATTTACATTCATTATTTCAGGATATTGAATGAAAAAAGCGGCCCGGCGGCCGCTTAAAGGAAGAAGAAACAGCCGAACCGAGCGCTCACGCATCCGCGCCGGCCAGATAGGCGGACAGGGCCAGGGCGTAGAACTTGGAGCGGTCGGAGTCGCCGCGCGAGGGGACGACCAGCGGGCAGCCGGCGCCGACGACGATGCCGGCCATGGGCAGGTCCATGAGGCTCGTCACCGCCTTGTAGAGCACGTTGCCGGTGACGATGTTGGGCGCGCAGAGGATGTCGGCCCGGCCGGCCACGGGGTGGTCGACGCCCTTGGCACGGGCCTTCTCCTCCGAGACGGCGATGTCCAGGGCAAAGGGACCGCCGACCACTGCGTCGCCGAAGATGCCCATGCGGCAAAGCCTGGCCAGGATGTCGGCGTCCTTGCTGGAAACCATGTCGTTGTAGGAAACCTTTTCCGTGGCCGAGAGCACGGCCACCTTGGGCGGGTCCATGCCGAGGCGCTTGGCCACGTCCACGGCGTTCTTGATGATGTCGATCTTGCGCGTCAGGGTCGGGGAGATGTTCACGCCCGCGTCGGTCACGATGAGAAGCCGCTCCTGGCGCGGGTGGGGGAAGACGCCGATGTGGCTCAGCAGGCCCTCGCCGCGCTTGCGGCCGAGCACGGCGCGCAGGAGCACGTCGGTCTTGACCCCGCCCTTCATCAGGAACCCTGCACGTCCCTCCTGCAGGAGGTCGAGGGAGAGCTTGAGGGCTGCGGCCGTGTCGGGCTCGTGCAGGCACTCGAAGCCGGAAAAATCCGTTCCCACGAGCTCCGGCAGGGCCTTCATGCACTCGACATCGCCGACGAAAACCGGCTCGGCCAGGCCCTGGCGATGGGCCTCCAGGCCAGCCAGGACGGCGTTGGCCTCGGCGCAGGCCGCGATGACCACGCGCGCGGCCGTGCTGCGGGCGCGGACCAGTTCGACCATGCGTTCGAGGGAGGTCACGGCGGCCATCAGCCGTCTCCCCGAGACAGGGCGATGAGGCCCGTGCGGCTCAGGGACTGGATGCCGTGGGGCGCCAGGGTACGGATGAGGCCGGCGACCTTGCCCTGGGGCGCGGCGAGCTCGGCCGAGATGGTCTCGTTGCCCATGTCGATGACGTTGGCGCGGAAGACCTCGAAGATCTGCAGGATCTGGCTGACGGACGCCGGGGTGATGCGGACCTTGATCATGACCAGCTCGCGGTCCATGAGGTCACGGTCCGAGAGGTCCTCCAGTCCCAGGACAAAGCCCAGGGACTCGATTTCCCGTGTCACGTCGCCGACCTTCTCGTCACCCGCCTCGACGCAGATGATCATGCGCGAGACGTCCTCGCGCTCGGTCTCGCCGCAGGAGATGGAGCGGATGTTGATGTCGTGGCGCTCGAAAACGTGGGCCATGGCGGCCAGGACGCCGGGCTTGTTCTGGACCAGGGCGGAAATGGTGTGGCGCATGGGGGCTCCTTGGAAACGTTGAGTACGTACCTGCCGCATATGTCAGGGCCTGACCGCCGAGGCAAGGCGGCCACGGACGCTTCGGGCCTGGACGGAAAGGCATGGATTCCCGCCTTCGCGGGAATGACACCGGGGCGAGGTGGCCAACCTTTGCGGGTAAGGCACCAAGGGCTTCAGATTCTGCTCCGGCCTCCCGCACAGCCGACACGTCATCCCCGCGAAGGCGGGGATCCATGCCTTTGTATCCTTTCCGTCAACAACCCCGCATCAGGCGTTCCAGTCCAGGATGACCTTGCCGGACTTGCCCGAGCGCATGACGTCGAAGCCCTTCTGGAAGTCCTCGGCCGCGAAGTTGTGGGTGATGACCGGGGCCATGTTCAGGCCGCTCTGCAGCATGGCCGTCATTTTGTACCAGGTCTCGAACATCTCACGCCCGTAGATGCCTTTGAGCTTCAGGCCCTTGAAGACGACTTGGCCCCAGTCGATGGCCGTGTCGCCGGGCATGATGCCGAGCAGGGCCACGTGACCGCCGTGGTTCATCTGGGCGAGCATCTCGCGGAAGGCGGCGGGGCTGCCGGACATCTCCAGGCCCACGTCGAAGCCCTCGGCCATGTGCAGGTCGGCCATGACCTCGGACAGGGATTCGCTCCCTACGTTGACGGCGCGGCTGACGCCCATCTTGCGGGCCAGGTCCAGGCGGTAGTCGTTGACGTCGGTGATGACCACGTGGCGCGCCCCGCAGAAGCGGGCGATGCCGGCGGCCATGACGCCGATGGGGCCGGCGCCGGTGATGAGCACGTCCTCGCCGACCAGATCGAAGGACAGGGCCGTGTGCGTGGCGTTGCCCAGGGGGTCGAGCATGGCTGCCACGTCGCCGGAGATGGTGTCGGGCACCTTGAAGGCGTTGACGGCCGGCACGCAGAGGTATTCGGCGAAGCAGCCGGGGCGATTGACGCCCACGCCGATGGCGTTGCGGCAGAGGTGGCGCTTGCCGGCCTTGCAGTTGCGGCAGTGGCCGCAGGTGATGTGCCCCTCGGCCGAGACGCGGTCGCCGACCTTGAGGCCGCGCACCTCGGAACCGATCTCAACGATGCGGCCGACGAACTCGTGCCCCACGGCCATGGGCACCGGAATGGTCTTCTCGGCCCAGGCGTCCCAGTTGTAGATGTGGATGTCGGTGCCGCAGATGGCGGTCTTGCCGACCTTGATCAGAATATCGTTGTGGCCGACCTCGGGCACCGGGATCTCTTCCATCCAGATCCCGACCTCGGGCTTGGCCTTCACCAGCGCTTTCATCTTTTCCATTTCTTTATCCTCGCATCCTTCTGAAATTCCATATTTTCAACGTTACAAAAAAAATCTTGAAGATGGATTCCCGCCTTCGCGGGAATGACGGAGGGGGCAGCATCAGCGACCTCACTGACGACAACTCGGTATCTCGGGAATGACGGAAGGGACAAGACTCAAGGCTTTGCGGTTCGCCGGGATGGCGGGTCGTCGACTGTCTGACTGAGCCAGGCATCGTTTGTTGCATTGTCGCCTTTCGCTCGAAGAGCAGGCCTGCGTTCGGCAGCAGCGACAATGCAACTCTACGAGGCCGGCGAAGGAGTTTCGACGATCCGCCATCCCGGCGAACCGCAAAGCCTCCCCCGTCCTGCCCGATCCCTTCTCCCATCCCAGTCCTCCAGCTAAATCACTCCCAATTCCTTCCCAACCTTCACGAACGCCGCCACGGCCCGCTCCAGATGCTCCCGCGTATGCGCCGCGCTCATCTGCGTCCGGATCCGCGCTTGCCCCTTGGGCACCACCGGGAAGCTGAAGCCCACGACGTAGATCCCCTCCTCCAGCATGCGCGCAGCCATGCGCTGGGCCAGCACCGCGTCGCCGAGCATGACCGGGATGATGGGGTGCTCGCCCGGGACCAGGGTGAACCCGGCCTCGGTCATGGCCTTCCGAAAATACTGGCTGTTCTCCACGAGCCTCGCCCGCAACTCCGGCTCACGCCGGACCAGATCCAGCACTTCCAAAGACGTGGCCGCGATGACCGGGGCCAGGGTGTTCGAAAACAAATAAGGCCGGGAGCGCTGCCGCAACCATTCGACGATCTCCTTCCGCCCCGAGGTGTAGCCGCCCGAGGCGCCGCCAAGAGCCTTGCCCAGGGTGCCGGTGATGATGTCCACGCGGCCCATGACCCCGCAGTGCTCGTGGGTGCCGCGGCCGTTCTCGCCCATGAAGCCCACGGCGTGGGAGTCGTCGACCATGACCAGGGCGTCGTAGCGGTCGGCCAAGTCGCAGATGGCCTTCAGGTCGGCGATGCTGCCATCCATGGAAAAGACGCCGTCGGTGACGATGAGCCGGTAGCGGCAGTCGGCCGCGTCTTTCAGCTGCGCTTCCAGGTCGGCCATGTCGCCATTGGCGTAGCGGAAGCGCTTGGCCTTGCACAGGCGCACGCCGTCGATGATGGAGGCGTGGTTCAGGGCGTCGGAGATGACGGCGTCCTCGCCCCCGAGCAAGGTCTCGAAGAGGCCGCCGTTGGCGTCGAAGCAGGAGCTGTAGAGGATGGTGTCGTCGGTGCCCAGGAACTCGGACAGACGGTCCTCCAGTTCCTTGTGCACGCCCTGGGTGCCGCAGATGAAGCGCACCGAGGACAGCCCGTAGCCCCAGCGATCCAGGGCCTTGTGCGCGGCCTCGGTCAGACGCGGGTCCCCGGCCAGGCCGAGGTAGTTGTTGGCGCAGAAGTTGAGCACTTCGCGGCCGCCGGCCACGGTGATGCGCGCGCCCTGGGTCGAGGTGATGACCCGCTCCGCCTTGAACAGGCCGTTGTCCCGCAGTTCGGCCGTCTGCCGCGCCAGATCCTCAAGTATCCGTTTCATGCCTTCCCCTCCGATAAATTTCGATTTGCGTAATTTTATCGCGATAAAATTTCTTGTCAAGAAATCGAGGAACAATATATTGCTGAATGCACGAAACACGCCCTCTGTCCAGGCCACCGCAATAACTTGCCGGCCGGGAAAGGGTCACGTAAGAGCGTCGCGGGAGAAAAACGTGAGCGAAAAGGACTTGAATCTCGACCAGATGGACCGGCAGATCATCGACGCCCTGCAGAAGAACGGGCGCGAATCCTACAAGAGCATCGCCCAGAAGCTGGGCGTGTCCGACGGGACGGTGCGGCTGCGCACGGAGCGCATGATCAGAAGCGGGTACCTGCGCATCTCGGCCTCGGTGAACCCCATGTTCTTCGAGGACGGCCTCACGGCCACGGTAGGCGTGAGCCTGGAGGGCCGTGCCAACGCCGAGATCATGCGCGCCATCGCCACCTTGGAAGGGGTGCAGTCCGTGGCCAACGTCTCGGGGCGCTTCGACCTGCTGGTGGAGATCCACGTCTCCTCGCGCAACGACCTGCGCCGCTTCCTGGTCGACGACCTGTCGGCCGTGGGCGGCATCCAGAACACCGAAACGTTTCTTTACCTCGAAACCATCGACAAGTGGGTGCGCCAGCGCTCCGAAGGAACCGAATGAGCCATATCCTGCACGGGTTCACGGACCCGAAATATCTCGACGTCATGATCGCCAAGGCCGAGACGCAGCTGAAAGAGGCGGAAAACGAAGAAGACCGCCAGCGTTTCGCCGCCTACCTGGAAGTCCTCAAAGGATGGAAGGGCAAGCTCGCGACGAGCCGCGACGTCTGCACGCCCGAAACCCCGGAATAACGCAACTCTTCGTACGCCCCAGGGGTGGCCATGCGGGAAGATCCGAGCGCTCCTGAAAAAGCGTTCACGCCGATCTGCCCAAACATGGCCCGACTGCGCTCCACACACAAAAAGACAGCCTGAAATGCGCCGTAAAAACCCTGTCCACGGGGCGTACCCGCCGACTTATTTGTAGCGGGCGTGACACGCCTTCTTGGCCCGGGCCATCTCTTCCGCCACTGCTGCGATCTCCGTCGGGCTCCCGGCGTCGAAGGCCTCGCGCAGGCGGCAGCAGAGCGCGGACCAGGCGAGGTAGGATTCCTCCCCGTCCCCCTGGAGTGACACCATCTTTTCGGAGTCGGCGAGGAACACGGACACGATCTCCTGCGACGGCATCTCAGCCTTGGCCACGCTGTCGCGCAGGGCCTTGAAGAAGGCCTGCATCCGCTTCTTCACCCCGGAGAGGCTTTCGCACACGACCCCCGACCCGCAAGGCTCCTGCGCCCCTTCGCAGACCGTGAACCCCGTGCCGGTGAACTTCACCTCCAGAATATCGTCCTGGCCCAGATCGATCCGGATCTTGAACTTGGCCAGTTCCGCCAGGCTGACCCCGAGCGTGGCCACTTCGTCGCATCCCGCCTCAAGGGTGTCGGCCAGCCTGCGCAGCAGGTCAGCGGCCTCGGGGCGGGAAAGATGCAGATTGTATTTCTTTTTCGATGGCATGCGGTTCCTCGAAAACCGTTGGTGTTCAACGACATTTGACCGCCCGAGGCACCTCGTCCCGGCCTGGCCCGACAGGCGGATCCGGCCGGATTTGGCCGCACCGGGCCGGGAAGGCTCAAAGCCCGGTCTTGATGACCATGTCCGTGATGGGCCCGCGCGAGCGCTCGCCCTTGAGCACGATGTGGCCGTAGCCGGGCAGGCCTTTGAGCATCTTCACGGTCCAGTTCAGGCCGTTGTTGGATTCGTTCAGGTAGGGGTTGTCCACCTGGCGCGTGTCGCCCAGGCAGATGCACTTCACGTTCTCGCCCATGCGGGTCAGCAGGGCGCGGGTTTCGGCGCGGGAGAGATTCTGCATCTCGTCGACGATGACCACGGCGTTCTCCAGGTTCATGCCGCGGATGAAGGCGATGGGCAGGATCTCGAAGCGCTTGGGGTTGAAGCGGAAATTGCCGCCCTCGCTGTCCATGAAGATGCGGTTGGCCGGGCGCAGGTCGTGCAGCTTCATGATCAGGTCGCCGACGTAGCGCACGTAGGGGGCCATCTTCTCTTCCAGGTCGCCGGGCAGGTAGCCGAGCTTGGCGCCGATCTCGATGACGGGCTTGACGAGGTAGACCTTGCGGTAGGGGTTGTCCTTCTGCTCCAGGGCCAGGAACAGGGCCGCGGCCAGGGCCAGGAAGGTCTTTCCGTAGCCTGCCTCCGACTGCAGGGTGACCAGGTTCACGGCGTGGTCGAGCATCAGCTCCAGGGCCAGGTTCTGGTAGACGTTGCGCGGCTTCACGTTCCAGACGCTGTGCTGGTAGTCGATGAAGCGCGGGCCCGAGGCGGCGTGCATGTAGGGCTGGCCGCCGACCCAGGCGAAGCTGTTGGGGATGGGCTCCTCGCCCTCGCGCACGAAGCCCGTGTAGGACTGGGACTCGGAGCGGAAGGGGTTGGAGTCGCGGAAACCTTCGCTGGCGATGGCGTGGATGCGGGCCTTGAGCTGCAGGATGCGGTCGTTGGTGACCAGGATGGGGGCCTCCACCCCGCTGTCTTTGAGCTCTTCGAGGATCAGGTCGTCGCCGGCCTTGCTTTCGGCGTCGTCAAAGGCCCGCGGCGGCAGGAAGAGGATGTCGGGGTCGTCCTGCAGGACGGCGATGGCCTGGGCCACGATGTGGGACACCCGCGGCTCGCGCTTGAGCTTGTCCAGCTCGCGCAGGACCGTGTACGGCAGGATGACGCGGTTCTCCTGGCCGTTGCGCAGGGTGCGGATGCAGGAAGGGTTGTCGAGGAGCACATTGGTGTCGAGGACGAAATTCTTCTGCATGGACGGGAGCAATCCTTAGGGGCTGCATGCCCCGGTCAGGACCGTTGAGGGAAAGGCGGCCGGCCTCAGACCGCTGCCAGCACCCCGTCCCCTATCCCGGTGCGTCCGAACTCGCCGGGGTGCGCGTCGATCATCTCCTGGCACTCGATGCAGTAGCGCGCGCTCGGGATGGCCAGCAGCCTGCGGCCGGAAATGTCGTCCCCGCAGAGCTCGCACACCCCGTAGGAATCGTTGTCGATGGCCTTGAGGACGACGGCGATGTCTTTGAGCAGCTTCACGTTGCGATTGAAGCGTATCATGTTCCAGTCCAGGGAGGAAGCAGTGCAGGCCTGGTCGGCCGGATCGGGCTCCAGGGCGCGGTCCTGACGCATAACTTCCCGAAGATCTTCGATTTCACGCTCGATTGTGACGTACTTTTCTCGCAACTGACGTTCGATGCCCTGGTGCATGTTCCTGCTCTGCGACATGGGGGAGCCTCCTGGATTGTGGTCGCCAGGACCCTCCGGCCCGCCCGGAGGAAACCTTCCAACCGTTGACTCACCCTATGCCCCGCATGTTGCGGATCGGCGACGACGGCGAGGAGGCTCCATGACAACCCTAGGGGGCCGAGGAAAGAAGGCGGTCCGCGATGAGCCGCTCCATGGCCGGGTCGTCCTGGAGGGTCGGCTGCACGACGAACTCGATGCCCGGCATCTCCCTGCGCAGTTCGGCAATCATTTCGGGGATGTCCTGCTCGATGTGCACGCCGTTGTAGAGAAAGTACTGCATGATGACGATCCGCGAGCAGCCGCCCGAGGCCAGCCTGCGCACCTGGTCGGCCAGGGTCGGCTCGCCCAGGGAGAAGAAGGCCGGCAGCACCGTCATGCCCGGCAGTTGCCGCGCCACCCGCCCGACCATGGCGGTAAAGGCCTCGCCCACTTCCCTGCGCCGGCTACCGTGGCCGAGGACGATCATTCCCGTCGTGTCCATGCGTCTCTCCTTGGAAAAAGGAAGGGCCGCCCTCCCGTGGTCAGGCGGCCCGGTTTCTCGCCGTTGCCCCTAGTGCTTGTGGTCCTCGTGGACCGGAGCGTCCTTCTCGTCATGGGTGTGGTCGTGAGCGTGGTCGTGAGGGTGACTGTGGGTCAGGTCACCGTGGGAATGTTCGTGATCGTGCTTGACCACCGTTGTGGTGGCCTTGCCGCGCAGGCATCCGCATCCTTTGCACATATGAGCCTCCTTGCACCTGTTTCCAGGCAAATTGCTGTGTGATGACGCCATGATCGTAATCCTTTCCCGCACGAAGGCAAGACCGGGAAGACGGCGGCCTGTTTGCACAATGCGACAACTTGTGCAACAAGATGCACAAAAACCACACTCCAAGGCTACCCTCTTTTTGCAAGCATTTGAATTTACGAAATATTCGACAATGGCACACACGATGCTATACGCAGTCCAACATCACACCACTACCTCCACAGTGTGACAGGAGCATTCATGTACGCAAGACACCTCATCCTCTCCCTCCTTCTGGTCCTCATTCTCGCTGCCGGGGCCCAGGCCTACAAAGGCGGCTGTCCGGGACAGGGACACTACCAGGACTTCATGTCCGGCCTGACCCCAGAGCAGCAGGAAAAGGTCCAGAAACTGACCGACGTGCATCACGAACAGCTCTTTGCCCTCCACAAGGAGCTTGGGGCCAAGCACGAAGCCATGGAAGCCCTGTTCGCCGCAGTACCGGTGGACAAGGCGGCCGTGGACAAGGCCATGGCCGAAGTGAACGAACTGCAGGCGAAGAAGGCCAAGCTCAATGCCGACTACCGCATCGAGCTGACCGAAATCACCGGCAAGCCCGTTCCCTTGGAATCCCAGAGAGGCTGCGTAGGCGCAGCCGGGTGCGGAGCATACTCCAGCGGCGCCGGGACCGGCGCCGGCGACGCACCCGCCTCTCCAGCCCAAACCCTGTAACCGCTCATCCCCTCCCCGTACCTGGCAAAGGCCGCACCCCCTGCGGCCTTTGCCTTTTCAAGCCAGGAGCCGGCCATGGACATCGCCCTCCCACCCCGCAGCAGCCGCACCGTCACGCTCATGGCCACCATGGCCGTGTTCGTCCTCGGCCTGGCCCTGAGCTTCTCCACCTGGCGCAACCTGCGGCAGCAGCAGGAATCCTTCCGCGAGCATGCCGTGGTCACGGCCAGGGCCATCGCCGCCGGCATCGAGATCAACCTGCGCCGTGAACTGCGCCTGCCGCCCTCGCCCGAGCACACCACCGCCCTGCTCAATCTCCAGCGCGCTCTGGCCAAGGACCTCCTCAAGGACTACATCACCCGCTCCGACGCCCGTTTCATCGGCCTCTACAACCCCATGGGGCATATCCTCTTCTCCTCCCACGACGACCCCAAGGCCATCAACGAGCAACTGCCGACCATCGCCTGGGCGAACATGGGCAATGCGGGGGAATGGAGCGGCGAGATGAATTTCGAGGGCCGCCCCATCATGGTCCTGGGCCGGATCAGCCACCTGAGCGCGGACCTGGACTGTCTGGACGACCAGTGTCCGCCCGAGCGCAAACCGCCGATGCTCCTCATCGGCGTGGACATGACCCAACATCTCGAAGCCTTCGGCAAGTACAGGCGCACGGCCATCCTGCAGACCGGCTACATCCTGGCCGTGACCATCGTCTTCTGGCTGCTGCTCATGGGCGTCCTGCAGCGCAAGGAGCAGGGACGGCGGCTGGCGCGATTGGAATCCTTCAACGCACGCCTCCTGGACAACATGCCCGACGGCCTGCTGACCCTGTCGGCCGAGGGGACCATCGTGGCCGCCAACCCCGCGGCCCAGAGCCTCATGGACGGCTTCAGGCTCATGGGCGAACCCCTCGCGACGATACTCGACAGCCTCGGACTGCCGCCCGAAAAGATCGGCTCCCAGGAATGGACGACCCTGACGACGGGCGACAAACACCTCGAAATCCGGCAGCTGCCCCTGCGGGACGGCTCGGGCCAGAGCCTCGTGCTGCTGCGCGACCGCACCGAGCTGGCCGGCCTGGAACGTGAACTGCACCTGAACGAGAAGCTGGCCGCCATCGGCCGCATGGCCGCGGGCGTGGCTCACGAGATCCGCAACCCCCTCTCTGCCCTGCGCGGCTTCGCCCAGTTCTTCGCCAAGAAGCTGGCCGGCAAGGACCCCGAAGAACTCTACGCGCGCACCATGGTCCAGGAGGCCGACCGCCTGAACCGCGTCATCACGGACCTCCTCTTCCTGGCCCGGCCCCGACGGCTGACCTTCGACCAGGTCCCCCTTGCGGAGGTCTTCGGGGAGGTGCATACTCTCTTGTCCATGGACGCCCAGGCGAAAAACGGCAGGCTGGAACAGGATCCTGCGGCCGGGACCGTCACGGCGGACCGCGACGCGCTCAAGCAGGCCCTCATCAACCTGACCATGAACGGCATCGAGGCCCTGCCCGAGAACGAAGGCCTCATTCGGCTCCAAAGCCGCGAGGACGACAAGGGCACGTGGGTCCTGGTCCGGGACAACGGCCGCGGCATGACGGCCGAGGAGCGCGAGCACGCCCTGGAACCGTTCTTCACCACGCGGGACAAGGGAACGGGGCTGGGCCTGGCCATCGTGCACACCATCATGCAGGAACACGGGGGCACCATCGACATCGAAACCGCCCCGGACGGCGGCACCACCGTGGTCCTCTTCTTCCCCCGCAACCACAGCCAATCGGAGAGCCCGTCATGACCCCCACCGTGCTCATCATCGACGACGAACCCGCGCACCGGCTCATGGTCCGCGTCGTCCTGGGCGATGCCGGCTTCAAGGTCCTGGAGGCCGACAACGGCCCGGCCGGGCTGGCCGCAGTGCGCACCCGGCCCGTGGACGTGATCCTGCTGGACATGCGCATGCCCGGCATGAGCGGCCAGGAGGTGCTGCAGCGTCTGCAGGAAAGCGGCAGCTGCCCGCCGGTCATCATGCTCACGGCCTTCGGCAGCGTGGGCAACGCCGTGGAGGCCATGAAAGCCGGGGCCTGGGACTACCTGACCAAGCCCACGGACAACGACGAGCTTCTGGCCGTGGTGCAGAAGGCCTACGACCATGTGCGCCTGACGCGTGAAAACAGCGATCTGAAGAAGCAGATCGGCCAGCTGCGGGACACCCGTCTCATCGGTGACAGTCCGGCCATGCGCCGGGTCGTGGAGCTCATCGAGCAGGTGGGGCCCAGCGAGGCCAACGTGCTCATTCTCGGCGAGTCCGGCACCGGCAAGGAGCTGGTGGCCCAACTGCTGCACGAGCACAGCCTGCGCAAGGACGGGGCGCTGGTGAAGGTCAACTGCGCGGCCCTGCCCGAGACGCTGCTCGAAAGCGAACTCTTCGGCTACGTGCGCGGCGCATTCACCGGCGCCACCCAGGACAAGCCCGGTCGCTTTCAGCTCGCCGCCGGAGGCACCCTTTTCCTGGACGAGATCGGCGAGCTGCCCATGACCCTGCAGGCCAAGATCCTGCGCGCGCTGCAGGAGCGCATCGTCGAGCCTCTGGGCGGCGTGAGCCCGGTCAGCGTGGATGTGCGCTTCATCGCCGCCACCAACCGCGACCTGCCGGCCATGATCGCCGACGGCAAATTCCGCGAGGACCTCTACTACCGCCTCAACGTCCTCGAAATCCGCATCCCGCCCCTGCGCGAACGGACCGAGGACATCGCGCTGCTGACGGACCACCTGCTGGCAAAGCTCTGCCGCAAGAACAACCGCCCCGTGCGTTCCGTGAGCCGGGACTTCCTCGACGCCCTCTCGCGCCACGAGTGGCGGGGAAACGTGCGCGAGTTGGAGAACGTGCTCGAACGCTGCCTCATCCTCTGCCGCGGCGACGTCCTCGACGTGCGGGACCTGCCGGAGCACCTGCTCTCCCCCGCCCGCACGACCGCCATGTCCGCCGCGACAACGCCGACCGAAAACCCTCTGGAAGCCGCCGAGCGGCACGCCCTGGAAGAGACCCTGCGCAGGTATGCCGGGCACCGGGAGCGCACGGCCCAGGCCCTGGGCATCAGCCGCCGCACCCTGCAATACCGTCTGAAGAAATACGGCCTGACCACCAGATGAAAGAAGCCGGCCCCCGAGGGAGCCGGCTTCATCATTTCATACGTCCGTCGGGATTCAGATCCCGCAGGCGTCCCGCAGGTACTTGTAGCGCAGGTTTCGCGTGACCAGCACCGGGCAGTTGGCCCCTTCCAGCACGCGCGTGACCACGCTGCCCATGATCACGTTCTCCAGGACCGAGAGGCCGCGGGAGCCGATGACGATGAGGTCGCAGTCCAACTCGTCCTGGACGTTCAGGATGACATAGTCCGGGCGGCCGCTGCGGGAAATGAGTTCGACCTCCATGCCGCAGGGCTCGAGCATCTTCCTGTATTCCTCAAGCATGGCCATGGACGAGGCCTGGGCGCTCTGGCGCAGCTTCTCGGCCATCTCTCCGCCGATGGTCATGTTGACGGGTTCCCAGACGTTCAGCAGGTATATCTTGGGGTTGCGGGCATTAACCAGCATGGTCCCGTACTTGGCCGCGTTCCTGGAGGAATCCGACCCGTCAACCGGGATGAGCACTTTTTCAACTTTGATCATCTTCTTGTCTCCAGTGTGGTTGCAGCGGCGTTAGAAGAAAAGGACGGTCATGAGCACGAAGCTCGGGATCAGGATGCCCACGGACCAGGCCATGTAGCCGAAGAAGCTGGGCATCTTGATCCCGGACGATTCCGCGATGGACCGGACCATGAAGTTCGGGGCGTTGCCGATGTACGTGTTGGCGCCCATGAACACCGCGCCCGCCGAGATGGCCATGAGGGTGTGCACATGCTCCATGAGGAAGGACGCGTCGCCGCCGGCGGTGTTGAAGAAGACCAGATAGGTCGGGGCGTTGTCCAGGAAGCTCGAAAGCGCTCCGGTCAGCCAGAAGTACATGGCGTTGTTGGCCACGCCGTCGGTGGAGACCAGGGCGATGATGCCCGACAGGGCGCCGTCCATGCCCGCGCGCAGGATGGCGATGGCCGGGATCATGGTCAGGAAGATGCCGGCGAAGAGCTTGGCCACCTCGATGATGGGCTCCCAGTTGAACTCGTTGCGGCGGCGGATGTCCAGGGCCGTGGTCTTGAGGCTGACGCCGGCGAGGATCAGGAGCAGGACGTCGCGGGCGACGTTCTGCAGCTCCACGTGCACGTGGTAGAGGGTGAACCCGCCTTCGGGCTTCCACATGCCGCTCATGAGCACGCCGGCGACCACGCCGCCCAGCAGGAGCAGGTTCAGGGAGCCTTCGAGGCGCAACTTGCCGTCCTGGCCCGCGTCAGGAGACTGGGGACGGCCTTCCTTGCCGA
Source organism: Desulfomicrobium escambiense DSM 10707 (assembly GCF_000428825.1). Taxonomy (NCBI): domain Bacteria; kingdom Pseudomonadati; phylum Thermodesulfobacteriota; class Desulfovibrionia; order Desulfovibrionales; family Desulfomicrobiaceae; genus Desulfomicrobium; species Desulfomicrobium escambiense. The sequence goes on from NZ_AUAR01000003.1 coordinate 208,141, forward strand.
ACAGCACCGTGTCGATGATGAAGTACAGGGTCAGCAGGATGGCCGACATGGCCGCAAAGGGCATGAACAGGTGGACCGTGGTCCAGAAGAAGGACACGCCCTTCAGAAAGCCCAGAAACAGCGGCGGGTCGCCCAGGGGCGTCAGGCTGCCGCCGATGTTGGCCACCAGGAAGATGAAGAAGACGATGGTGTGGACCTTGTACTTGCGGTGCGAGATGGCCCGCATGAGGGGACGGATGAGCAGCATGGCCGCGCCGGTGGTTCCCATCCAGCTCGCCAGCAGGGTGCCGATGAGCAGGATGACCGTGTTGACCTGCGGCGTGCCCACCAGGGAGCCGCGCAGGCACACGCCGCCGGCGATGGTGAAAAGGGAGAAAAGCAGTATCAGGAACGACACGTATTCCAGGGCGATGGTGTGGACCACGGAATACGTCGCCAGCTCGAAGCCGTGAAACAGGGCGAAAGGCACCAGAAATGCGACGCTCCAGAAAGCGGCCACCTTGCCGTAGTGGTGGTGCCAGAAGTGCGGGACGGCCAACGGCATGACTGCGATGGACAGGAGCATGCAGGCGAAGGGCACGACCCACAGGACGCCCAGGTGCTTGCCGATCTCCTCGGCCTCATGATGCAGGTCGCCGCCGGAAGCCCACACGTCCGGCAACACTCCAAGAACTGCCAGGGCGACGACCGCCAGGCAAAAAAACCAGACAGAACTCTTGCGCATCCCTTGTTCTCCTTTTGGGCCGCCGCCGAAAACGGCGTCCCGTTCGCGTGAACGTTCAGGGCATCGTGACCAATGCCCAGCCTCTCCTCTCCCTTCTCCAAAAAAACAGGCCCCTGGTCGCCCAATCATGGACTCCAACGGCCGAAGGGCGAAACCCGGCAACGCATCCTGCGCCTCCCATCCGGCTTTCGTCCGTGCGCAAGGCCTCCTGCGTCAACGCGCGTTCACGGACCTTCTTCACGCACGGCGGGTGCATATGCCATATCGGCCGCTGGAGCAATCCCCCCCGCCGGTCGGCGGTCTGTCTGGCTCGCCGGGCGCGGACGGCGAAAATCGTCCCGGGACGGAGGGAATTGTTTGCGCCCAATCTTCTCAAAGCCATGTGGCCGGAATCATTCCGAGCTTGCCGGTCAGAAAAAAGGCCGTCCCCCTTGCGGGAGACGGCCTCGGATCGGCGCGACGCGAAAGGCGCCTACAGTCCGCAGGCGTCCTGCAGGTACTTGAGGCGCAGGTTGCGCGTGACCAGCACCGGGCAGGTCGCGCCCTCCAGCACGCGCGTGACCACGCTGCCCATGATCACGTTCTCCAGGACCGAAAGGCCGCGAGAGCCGATGACGATGAGGTCGCAGTCCAGTTCTTCCTGGACGTTCAGGATGACATAGTCCGGACGGCCGCTGCGGGAGATGAGTTCGACGTCCATGCCGCAGGGTTCGAGCAGCTTTTTGTACTCCTCCAAAAGCGCCATGGACTTCTCGTGGGCATTCTGACGAAGCCGTTCGGCCATCTCGCCGCCGATGGTCATATTGACCGGCTCCCAGATGTTCAGCAGGTATATCTTGGGGTTGCGGGAATTGACCAGATGCGCGCCGTACTTGGCCGCGTTCCTCGACGAATCCGACCCGTCCACCGGGATGAGCACTTTTTCGACTTTGATCATGATTCTCTCTCCATGGCGATCATCACGCCTTTGATTCTTCTGATTAATGGAAGAACAGGAAGTTCATCAAAAGGAAACAGGGGACGAGGATGCCCATGGACCAGGCCATATAGCCGAAGAAACTGGGCATCTTGATGCCGCCGGACTCGGCGATGGACCGGACCATGAAGTTGGGGGCATTGCCGATGTACGTGTTGGCGCCCATGAACACCGCGCCCGCCGAGATGGCCAGCAGGGTGCCCACCTCCGACATGAGGCGCTGCGGGTCGCCGCCCGCCGTGTTGAAGAAGACCAGGTAGGTCGGGGCGTTGTCCAGGAAGCTCGACAGCACGCCCGTCAGCCAGAAGAACATGGTGTGGTTGTCCAGGCCGTCGGCCGTCTTGACCATGGAAATGAGGCCCTGCAGGGCGCCGTCCATGCCCGAGCGGAGGATGGAGATGGCCGGGATCATGGAGATGAAAATACCGGCGAAGAGCTTGGCCACCTCGCGGATGGGCTCCCAGTCAAACTCGTTGCGGCGCCGGATTTCGGGGGCCGTGACCTTGAGGCTCACGCCGGCCAGGACCAGGAGCAGGACGTCGCGCACGATGTTCTGCAGCTCGATGTGCACATGGTAGACCGTCACGCCGCCTTCGGGCTTCCATATGCCGCTCATGAGCACGCCGGCGACCACGCCGCCCAGTAGCAACAGGTTGAAGGTGCCTTCGAGGCGCAATTTGCCATCCTGGCCCGCGTCTGGGGATTCGGGGCGGCCCTCCTTGTTGAAGAGGAAGGTGTCGATGGCAAAGTACAGCACCAGCAGGATGGCCGACAGGACCGCGAAGGGCACGAACATGTGGACCGTGGTCCAGAAGAAGGACACGCCCTTCAGAAAGCCCAGGAACAGCGGCGGGTCGCCGAGCGGCGTGAGGCTGCCGCCGATGTTGGCCACCAGGAAGATGAAAAAGACGATGGTGTGGACCTTGTACCTGCGGTGCGCGATGGCCCGCATGAGGGGCCGGATGAGCAGCATGGCCGCGCCGGTGGTTCCCATCCAGCTCGCCAGCAGCGTGCCGATCAGGAGGATGACCGTGTTGACCTGCGGCTTGCCCACCAGGGAGCCGCGCAGGCACACGCCGCCGGCGATGGTGAAGAGGGAGAAGAGCAGGACGATGAAGGAGATGTATTCGAGAAACAGGGTGTGGGCCACGGAGTACGCGGCCAGTTCGAACCCGTGCACGATGGCGAAGGGCACCAGGAAGGCCAGCCCCCAGAAGGCGGACACCTTGCCGTAGTTGTGGTGCCAGAAATGCGGCACGGCCAGGGGCATGACGGCGATGGACAGGAGCATGCAGGCGAAGGGCACGACCCACACGACGCTCAGCTCCTTGCCGATCTCCTCGGCGGCGTGGTGCAGGTCGCCGCCCGCGGCCAAGGCTTCGGGCAGAATGCCGAGCGTTCCCAGGCCGAGAACGGCCAGGAAGAAAAACCACACTGAACTTTGTCGCATCCGATGTTCTCCTTTTCGGGCCGCCGTAGCGACCCGGGTCGTTTGCGGCGGAGAGCGGAGAGCATCACCTGCGATGCCCTGCCACCACCCTCACCAAGGAAGTGGTCAATACGGCCAGGTCCTGGTCGTCCATGATGAATGGGGGCATCACGTACACCAAACGGCCAAAGGGACGAACCCAGACGCCTTCTTCGACAAAAGCGGTCTGAATTTCGGCCATGCGCACCGGCTCCTTGAGCTCCACCACCCCGATGGCGCCCAGGGTGCGCACGTCCACAGTGTAGGACAAATCGGCGCACGGGGCAAGGCCGTCCGCCAACAAACGCCCGATCCGCGCCACTTGCGCGGCCCAGTCGTTATTTTCCAGCAGGTTGAGGGACGCCCGCGCCACGGCGCAGGCCAGGGGATTGCCCATGAACGTGGGGCCGTGCATGAACACGCCGGGCGAGCCCTCGCACACGCCCTCGGCCACGCGCTCCGTGGCCAGGGCCGCGGCCAGGGTCATGTATCCGCCGGTCAGGGCCTTGCCCAGGCACATGATGTCGGGGCTCACCCCGGCGTGTTCGCAGGCGAAGAGCCTGCCCGTGCGCCCGAAGCCCGTGGCGATCTCGTCGGCGATGAGCAGCACGTCGAAGGCGTCGCACAGCTCGCGCACGCGCCGCAGGTACATGGGATGGTAGAAATGCATGCCGCCCGCGCCCTGAACCACGGGTTCGAGGATGACGGCCGCGATCTCCCGGTGGTGACGCTCCAGGGCCTCGCGCATGGGCCGAATGTCCTCCTCGTCCCACTCGCCGCCGAAACGGCAGCGCGGGCGGGGCACGAACAGGTGGTGCGGCAGGACCTTCGAGAATATCTCATGCATCCCGTTGACAGGATCACACACGCTCATGGCTGCGAAGGTGTCGCCGTGGTATCCGCCGCGGATGGTCAGTAGTCGGCATTTCTCGCTTCGGCCGCGGCAGATCCAGTACTGGAAGGCCATCTTGATGGCCACCTCCACGGCCACGGAGCCCGAATCCGCGAGAAAGACCCGGGTCAGGGGCTCCGGGGTCATCCCGACCAGCTTGCGGCACAACTCCACGGCCGGCTTGTGGGTCAGGCCGCCGAACATGACGTGGGCCATGCGCGTGAGCTGGTCCGTGACGGCCGCGTTGAGCACGGGATGGTTGTAGCCGTGCACGGCCGCCCACCACGAGGACATGCCGTCGATGAGCTCCCGGCCGTCGGCCAGCTTCAGCCGCACGCCCGAGGCCGAGACGACCTGGCGCACGGGCAGGGGCGCTGTCGTGGAGGTGTAGGGGTGCCAGATGTGCCGGCGGTCGAAGTCGAGTATGTCATTGTTCATGGGCGAACCCTGTTTTGGGCTGTTGGCGGGAATTGCGCTTCCGGTCCGCTTGGACTAGCAGCACGTGGACACGAGGAAAAACATGACGACTATCCCCGAGGAATTCAATCTTCAATCCTACGATTTCGACCTGCCCGAGTCCCAGATAGCCCAGGACCCGGCCGAGCGGCGCGGGGCGTCGCGGCTGCTGGTGCTCGACCGCGCCAGCGGCGAGGTGCGCGACTGCATGTTCGCGGACATCGCGCAACTGCTACCCAGGGACGCGCTGCTGGTGGTCAACAACACCAAGGTCCTCCCGGCCCGGCTCATCGGACGCAAGGAGTCGGGCGGCAAGGCGGAGTTCCTGCTTCTCACGCCCCTGTCCCTGATCGAGCCCGAAGCCCGCACCGACGGTTGGAGCACGGCCGAAGTCGAAGGCCTGCTCAAGGCCTCCAAGGGCCCCAGGCCGGGCGAGCGCCTGCATTTCGACGGGCTGGAGCTCCTGGTGCTGGAGAAGGGCGAATTCGGCCGCAGCCGCGTCCGGCTGAACTGGCGCGGCGAACTGGCCGACCATTTCCTGAAGCAGGGGCACATCCCCCTGCCCCCCTACATCCGCCGCGAGGACAAGGGCGAAGACCGCGACCGTTACCAGACCGTCTATTCCCGCGAGGACAAGCTCGGTTCCGTGGCCGCGCCCACGGCCGGGCTGCACTTCACGCCGGAGATCATGGCCGCCCTGGAAGCGCGCGGCATCCGCACGGCCGAAGTCACGCTCTACGTGGGCTACGGCACCTTCAGCCCCGTGCGCTGCGACGACATCCGCGAGCACGTCATGCACGCCGAGTACGCAGAGGTCCCTGAGGAAACCGCAGGGGCCATCGCCAGGGCCAGGGCCGAGGGGAGGCCCGTGGTGGCCGTGGGCACGACCACCACCCGCACCCTCGAGAGCATGGCCTCGCACCTCGGGGGGATCGGTCCCTTCCGGGGCTGGACGGACATATTCATCCGCCCCGGGTACAGCTTCAAGGTGGTGGACCAGCTCATCACCAACTTCCACTTGCCCCGCTCATCCCTAATCATTATGGTCAGCACACTCGCGGGCAGGCGACAGATTATCGATGCCTACAACCACGCGGTGCGGCAGGGCTTCCGCTTTTTTTCCTACGGCGACGCCATGCTCATCCGCTGAACCCGCCAGTCCCGTTCACCATCATCCCCCCGTGGAGGTATTCCATGCCTAGCAGAGTCGAGTTCCGGGAGGACCGCTGCAAGGGCTGCCTGCTCTGCACCGAGGTCTGCCCGACCGGCATCATCCAGCAATCGAGTCGGTTCAACCAGAAGGGGTACAAGGTCGTGGAGATCACCCCCGAAAGGATGAACGAATGCAAGGGCTGCGCGTTCTGCGCCATGATGTGCCCTGATTTCTGCATCAACGTCTTCACGACGAAGCAGGCCAAAGGAGGAAAGAAATGAGCACTCCCAAGCGCATCTTCGTCAAGGGCAACGAGGCCATCTCCCGCGGCGCCCTGGCCGCCGGGATGAAGTGCTTTTTCGGCTACCCCATCACGCCCCAGAACGACATCCCCGAGTTCCTGTCCCAGGCCCTGCCCGAAGCCGGCGGCGAATTCGTGCAGGCCGAGAGCGAAGTGGCCGCGGCCAACATGCTCATGGGCGCGGCGGCCTGCGGCATCCGCTCCATGACCTCCTCGTCGAGCCCGGGCGTGTCCCTCAAGCAGGAGGCCATCTCCTACATGGCCGGCAGCGAGATCCCCGGCGTCATCGTCAACGTCAGCCGCGGCGGACCGGGCCTGGGCGACATCGGCCCGTCCCAGGGCGACTACTTCCAGGCCGTCAAGGGCGGCGGGCACGGCGACTACAAGCTCCTGGTCCTGGCCCCCGGCACGGTGCAGGAAGCCTACGACCTGACCATCAAGGCCTTCGACCTGGCCTTCAAGTACAGAAACCCGGTCATGGTCCTGGCCGACGCCATCATCGGACAGATGAAGGAGCCGGTGGTACCGTGGGTGCCGGAAAACATCGATCCGGCCGAAGGGCAGGACTGGGGCCTGCAGGGCGCCGTGAACCGTCCCCCGCGGCTCATCAAGTCCCTCTTCCTCGACGACGGGGCCCTGGCCGGCCAAAACCTGAAGCTCCAGGCCAAATACCAGACCATGCAGGCCGAGGCGGACCAGGAACTGTTCCTGACCGAGGACGCCGAACTCATCGTCGTGGCCTTCGGCTCCATCGGCCGCATCGCCAAGAGCACCGTGCGCAAGCTGCGCGCCCAGGGCAAGAAGGTCGGCCTGGTGCGGCCCATCACCCTGTTCCCGTTCCCGTCGGACGTGCTGCTTGGCCTGGCCAAGCAGGGCAAGCGCTTCCTGACCATCGAGCACAACATGGGTCAGATGGTCGAGGACGTGCGACTGGCCATTCGCACCGTGGCGGACTCGGCGTTCCACGCCCAGCTTCCGGGCAACCTGCCGACGCCGGACGATTTCGAAGAACCCATCTTGAAGGCGCTGGAGGGCTGAGCATGACCCAGGAAATTCGCGTCACCAACTACCCCGAGGTCCTCACCGACCGGCCGACCCACTACTGCCCCGGCTGTCACCACGGCACGGCGCACCGCCTGGTGGCCGAGGCCATCACCGATCTGGGCCTGGTGGACAAAAGCATCCTCATCGGCTCCATCGGCTGTTCGGTCTTCATCTACAACTACCTGTCGCTGGACGCCATCGAGTCGCCCCACGGCCGCGCCCCGGCGGTGGCCACAGGCGTCAAGCGCGCCCGGCCGGACAAGATCGTCTTCACCTACCAGGGCGACGGCGACCTGGCCTCCATCGGCATGGCCGAGATCATGCACTGCGCCAACCGCGGCGAGAACATCACCACGATCTTCGTCAACAACACGGTCTACGGCATGACCGGCGGCCAGATGGCCCCGACCACCCTGGTCGGCCAGAAGACCACCACCTGCCCCGGCGGCCGCTGCCGCGAGAACGAGGGCATGCCCATCCGCATGACCGAGATCATCGCCTCCCTGGGCGGCGTGGCCTACGCCGAACGCGTGGCCGTGAACAACGTCAAGAACATCATGAAGGCCAAGAAGGCCGTGGCCAAGGCCTTCGAGTACCAGACGAAGGAAATCGGCTTCTCCTTCGTGGAGATCCTGGCCACCTGCCCGACCAACTGGCACATGACGCCGCTGCAGGCCAACAAGCGCGTGGAAACGGAAATGATCCCCTACTTCCCCCTGGGCAACTTCAAGGACGTGCTGGCAAAGGAGGAGAAATGAGCATTTACCAGGATGCAATCATCGCCGGGTTCGGCGGCCAGGGCGTCATGCTCATCGGCAATCTCCTGGCCTACGCGGGCATGGATGCGGGCCTCAACGTGACCTACATCCCGGTCTACGGCCCCGAGATGCGCGGCGGCACGGCCAACTGCACCGTCGTTGTCTCCGACGACGTCATCGGTTCGCCCATCATCCGCTCGCCCGTGAGCCTCATCATCATGAACGGCCCGTCCCTGGACAAGTTCCAGCCGAGGCTGCAGGACGGCGGGACGCTCATTCTCAACTCGTCCCTCATCGACCCGGCCAAGACCGAAAAGGACAGGGTCAAGGTCTACGCCGTGCCCGTCAACGAGATCGCCGACGGCCTGGGCAACGCCCGCATGGCCAACATGGTGGCCATCGGGGCCTACGTGCAGGCCACGGGCGTCCTGCCGGTCAAGCAGGTTCAGGACAGCCTCGAGTCGGTCATCTCGGCCCACTACAGCCACATGATCCCCAAGAACGCGGCGGCCATCCAGGCCGGCGCGGACTACGTCATCGCCAACGGCCAGTACAAGTAGCACCCCCGGGGCCCTCGCGGCCCCGGCTTTTTTGTCCTCGCGGCCCCGTCTCTCCACCCGAACCGCCCGAGGTGCGACATGCTTCTTCTCGGCATCATCGGCCACCCCCTCTCCCATACCCTGAGCCCCGTCCTGCACAACTGGGCCTTTCGCGAACTGGGCATCCAGGCCTCCTACCACGTCTGGGACACCCCCCCGGAAAAGCTCCCGGCCTTCATGGCCGCCCTGCGCACCCTGCCCATCCACGGGGCGAGCGTGACCATCCCCCACAAGGAACCGGTCATGCCCCTCGTGGACAGGCTGACGGCCAACGCGCGGGAGATCGGCGCCGTCAACACCCTGTACTGGGAGGACGGGAAGCTGTGGGGCGAAAACACCGACGTCACGGGCTTCATGGCCCCGCTTCTGGAGCGCGGCACGCCTCCCGGCACGGTCCTGGTCCTGGGTGCGGGCGGTGCGGCCCGTGCGGCGGTCTGCGGCCTGCACCGGGCAGGGTGGAAGGTCCTGCTCTCGGCCCGCACGGGCACCAGGGCCGACAGGCTGGCCAACTCCTTCCAGGCCGAACACGTGCCGTGGAGCGAACGACACGAGGTGCGGCCGGACCTGCTGGTCAACACCACGCCCCTGGGCATGTCGGGCCCCTTCCAGGGCCTCTCGCCGTGGAAAGGCCCCCTTGCCGGCGTGTCCCTGGTCTACGACCTGGTCTACAACCCGCGGGAGACCCCGCTGCTGCTCCAGGCCGCGCGCGAAGGCGTGGACGTCGTGCACGGCCTGCCCATGTTCGTGCACCAGGCCCTGGCCCAGTTCGAGCTCTGGACCGGCCGGCGCTTTCCGCTGCCGCAGGCCATGGTCCTCTTGGAGGAAACCCTGGCGGCCAGGGGCAAGGCGTGATCCGCTGCCCCTGGGTCGACCCGGCCAAGCCCGACTACGTCCGCTACCACGACGAGGAGTGGGGCGTCCCGGTCCGCGACGACCGCACGCTGTTTGAATACTTGGTCCTCGAGTCCGCCCAGGCCGGGCTTTCCTGGTACACGGTGCTGCGCAAGCGCGAGGGCTACCGGGCGGCCTTCGCCGGATTCGACCCGCAGGCCGTGGCCGGCTTCACGCCGGCCGAGGTGGAGCGGCTCATGACGGACCCCGGCATCATCCGCAACCGCCGCAAGATCGAGGCCGCCATCGGCAACGCCCGCGCCTTCCTGCGGGTGCGGGAGAGCTTCGGTTCCTTCGCCGAGTACCTGTGGCGGTTCGTGGACGGACGTCCCATTGTTCACACCCTGCGCACCCTGACCGACTATCCCGTGACCATCGCCCAGTCCGACGCCCTGGCCAGGGACCTCAAATCCAGGGGCTTCGCCTTTCTCGGCCCCACGACCTGCTACGCCTTCATGCAGGCCACCGGCCTGGTCAACGACCACAGCCTCGACTGCTTCCGCCGGAGCGAACTGCTGGAAACTTCCGCAGGATCGTGAGGCCTCAGGCGGCGATCAAGCGCTCGCCACGCGCGGCGAATCAAAGTTATGTCTGGCTTTGCCGGGAAAAATCGTATAATTTCCACACAGTTTCTTTTCCCCCGAGCCGGCGGGACAGTGCCGGCAAACTCCATGGAGGGATGCGGCATGAGCTTCACCGAACTGCGCAAATTCGTCGCCCCTGAAACGATCTTCGGCGTCGGCGCCCTGCTCGTAGCCGGGCAGTACGCCAGCAAGTTCGGCATGATGCGGCCGCTCGTGGTGACCGACCCCGGGATTGTTGAGGCGGGCTGGGCCGGCAAGGTCATAGAGAGCCTGGCTGCCTTCGATATCGAAGGGGTCCTGTTCTCCGCGGTCTCGCCGAACCCCAGGGCCGAGGAAGTCATGGCTGGGGCCATGACGTACATGGAGCACGGCTGCGACGGCCTGGTGGCCGTGGGCGGCGGCAGCCCCATGGACTGCGCCAAGGGCATCGGCATCGTGGTCTCCAACGGCGGCCACATCCTGGATTACGAGGGCGTGGACAAGATCATCGTGCCCATGCCGCCGCTCATCGGCATCCCGACCACGGCCGGCACCTCGGCCGACGTGTCGCAGTTCGCCATCATCAACGACACCGAGCGCAAGACCAAGATCGCCATCATCAGCAAGACCATCATCCCCGATGTGGCGCTCATCGATCCTCAGACCCTGACCACCAAGAGCCCCTACCTCGTGGCCTGCACCGGCATGGACGCCCTGGTCCACGCCATCGAGGCCTTCGTCTCCAGCGCCCATTCGCCCATGAGCGACCTGCACGCCCTGGAGGCCATCCGGCTTGTGACGAGCAGCCTCCTGGCATCCCTGCAGAACCCCGGCGACATGGAACTGCGCGCCAAGACCATGCTCGGCAGCATGCAGGCCGGCCTGGCCTTCTCCAATGCCAGCCTCGGAGCGGTCCACGCCATGGCCCACAGTCTGGGCGGCTACAAGGACCTGCCCCACGGCGAATGCAACGCCATGCTCCTGCCCCACGTCATCGACTTCAACTTCCCGGCGGCGCCCGAGCGCTTCAGAATCATCGCAGAGGCTATGGGCATCGACTGCCGCGGGCTGAACAACAAGGAGGTCAGAACGCGCCTCCTCCACGCCATGATCGAGCTGCGCAACGCCGTCGGCATCCGCCAGCATCTTGGGCAGAAGGGAATCCGCACCGGCGACATCCCCGTGCTCTCCGCCAAAGCCGTGCTCGACCCGTGCCTGGTCACCAACCCCAAGACAGCCACCACCCGCGACATCCAAGTCATCTATGAAGAAGCGACCTGACGAGCCGGCGAGCGACACGACGTCCCTGCGCGACAAGATAGTCGGCCTGAGCGAGTCCTCGGGCCGAAAGAGCTATTATCCCATGCTGCAGCAGAAGATCCGGGAGCTGCAGAACGAGATCTCCGAAAGGTGGCGCGCTGAAAACACCCTGCGGCAGACTCTGGCGCGCATCAGCCGCCAGCAGGCCGTCATGGCCGAGATTTCTACGGACCCCAACGTGTTCCACGGGCGGTTGCGGGACGCGGCCCCCATGATCACCGTCAAGATGAGCCATGCCCTGGAGGTCAGCCGGACGGCACTCTGGATCAGGCAGGGAGAACGGTTCATCTGCCTGGACAAATTCGATGCCCGCTACGACGCCCACAGTTCCGGCCAGATCCTCAGGCTCGAGGAGTTCCCGACGTACCATGCGGCCATAGTCCGGGAAGTCGTAGCCGTGGACAACGTGCACACGGATCCCCGGACCATGGCCTTCGCCTCGTCCTACCTCGCTCCCCACGGCATCGAGTCCATGCTCGACGTGCCCGTGCAGATCGAAGGCGAAATCGCCGGCATCATCTCCTTCGAACACACCGCAAGTCCCCGCGCCTGGCAGCCCGACGAGATCACCTTCGCCGGCCGCGTCGCCGACCAGGTGGCGCTGATCATGGAGAACAAACGCAGGCGCATGGCCGAGGAGCGGCTCAGGGAGGCCCACGCCGAACTGACCAGGAACTTCCGTTTCACGGAAGTTCTCCTCGACGCCATCCCCATCCCCCTGTTCTACAAGGACTCGAGCCTGCGCTATCTCGGCTGCAACCGCGCCTTCACCGAGGTCATGGGCATAAGCCGCGAGGAGCTGCAAGGAAAGACCACACGGGACCTATGGCCGGACCTTTCACCCACATATGAGGAAAACGACCACTCCCTGCTGCGCGGCGCGCCCAGAAGCACATACGAGGCCAAGGTCCGCGGCAAGGACGGACAGCTGCGCGAGGTCATCTTCGCCAAGCAGGTCTTTTTCGACGAGCGCAACCGCACGGACGGCATCATCGGCTCCTTCGTGGACATCACGGAGCGCATCCGCTCGGAAAAGGAATCGCAGCGTCTGCGGACACTGCTGTCGAACATCATCAACTCCATGCCGTCCATGCTCATCGGCGTGGACGCCGACGGCCGCATCGCACAATGGAACCAGCAGGCAGCCAGCGTGACGGGCGTCTCCGAAGAAGAGGCCCGCGGCAAGCCCCTCGGGGAGATCGTGCCGTGGCTCGAACCGGAGATGCGCAGAATCCGTCAGTCCATCGCCGACAAGAAGCCCTTTTTCGAGGGGAAACTGCGCAGAATCGTGGACGGGGAGACGCATTTCGAGGACGTGACCATCTATCCCCTCATCAGCAACGGCGTGGAGGGCGCGGTCATCCGCATCGACGACGTGACGGACAAAGTCCGCATCGAGGACGTGCTGGTCCAGTCGGAAAAGATGCTCTCCGTCGGCGGGCTTGCCGCCGGCATGGCGCACGAGATCAACAATCCGCTGGCATCCATCATGGGCAACGCGCAGGTCCTGGAGACGCGCCTGACCCATCCCCTGCCGCAGAACGCTGCCGCGGCCCAGGAAGCAGGCATCTCAATGGAGGCCCTGCGCACCTACCTGGAGTTGCGGGGAATTCCGAAAATGCTCCTGTCCATCCGCAGCTCCGGGGCCCAGGCGGCGCAGATCGTCAGCAACATGCTCAGCTTCAGCCGCAAGAGCGACGCGACCCTTGTCCCGGAGGACATCACCGCCATCGTGGACAAGACCCTGGAACTGGCCAGTACGGACTATAACCTGAAAAAGAACTACGACTTCAAGAAAATACAGATCATCAGAGAGTACGAACCGGACCTGCCCAGAATTCTGGGTTCCGTGAGCAAGCTGCAGCAGGTCTTCCTGAATCTGTTCCGGAACGGAGCCGAGGCCATGGGGGAGAAGAGATATCCCGGAGGGCAGGGACCACGCTTCACCCTGCGGGCGCGGAACAACCCGCCCTGGGTGCGGATCGAACTGGAGGACAACGGACCGGGACTCGAAGAACCGGTACGCAAGCGCATCTTCGAGCCGTTCTTCACCACCAAGCCCGTGGACAAGGGCACAGGCCTCGGCCTGTCCGTGTCCTATTTCATCGTCACCGAGGACCACGCCGGCGTGATGAGCGTGCAGACGGCCCTGGGCGAATGGACACGCTTCATCATCGACCTGCCCGTCGCACCACCCGCGAAATAAAAACGGCAGGCCCGAGGGTCTGCCGCAATCTGACGCATGAACGACCGCAGAGATTAGCGGGAATAGACCTTGAGCTGGTCGCCGGGCCGGATATGGGTGTTGGCCGCCAGCTTGTTCCAGCTGAGCAGATCCTGCGCGCTCACGCCGAAACGCTTGGCGATGGACCACAAGGTATCGCCCTGCCGAACCTGGTAGCTGACGAGATCCTTGCGCACGGTATCCGCCTGGGCCTGGGCCTTTTTGGTCTCCGCGCGGCCCGCATCGGGTACGAACAGCTTCTGGCCGACCTTGAGGGTCGTTGAGCCGCGCAACCCGTTGGCCTGCAGCAGGGTCGAGGGATCCGCCTCGAACTGCTTGGCGATGGACCATACCGTATCGCCCTGGCGGACCACATAGTTGGCCCGCTTCGAAGCCCACATCTTCGTCTCCGCCACGGCAGGAGCCTCTTCGCCCGACGACTGGCCGGGCACGCGCAACACCTGCCCCACGCTCAGTTTCCTGACCGTGTTGGCCTTCTGCAGATCCTTGACCGGCACGTTGAACTTCTTGGCCACACCCCACCAAGTATCGCCGGGCTGCACCCTGTGGCTGGCGTACTCCGTGCGTTTGACGATGACCGGCTTCTTCAGGAACTCCTGGGCCTGGGCCACGAGATGGCCGGGCACCGCGATCTGTATGGTCCGCGTGGGCGGAGCCTCCTGCTTGCGCAGGGCGGGGTTCAGCTCCCGGAAGGACTTCCAGTCTACGCCGATGCTTCGGGCCATGGCCTGTAGATCCGTACCCGGCGCGGCCTTCAGCTTTGAGGGCGTCGCGGTCCGCCTGTCGAGATCGAGGGGCTCAAAGCCCAGCTTCTCCAGGTTCCTGGCCACTTTGACTAGGGCGAGAAACTTGGGAACGTACAGTTTCGTTTCCTGCTTCAGGTCGTCGGAGGCCTCGCACAGGGAAAAGTAGTCCTCGCTTCCGGTCTTCTTCAAGGCCCGACCGACCGCACCCTCGCCGGCATTGTACGCCGCCAGGGCCAAAGGCCAGTCCCCGAACTCCGCATACAGCTTCTTCAGGTACGCGATGGCCGCCTCGGTGGCCATGTACGGGTCGCGCCGCTCGTCCACCCAACTGTCCACGGTCAGCCCGTATATCCGGCCGGTCTGGGGCATGAACTGCCAGATGCCGCCGGCGCCGGCCGAAGAGACGGCAAAGGGGTTGAACCCGCTCTCGGCGAAGGGCAGGTAGATGAGGTCCTCGGGGAGGCCTTCGGCCAGAAAACGCGCCCTGATGTGCGGCAGGTAGTTCTGGGCCCGCTTGAGCCACCCCTCCATGGTCCCCCGGTGGGTGTGGGCGTAGTAGTGAAAATAGCGCTGGACTTCCGCATTATCATCGGTATCCAAGGCGACAGGAAAGGACATCTGCGCATCGAGGATGCTTTTTTCCTCGGCGGACAGCACGCTGTCCGCGGGGAGGTCCTCCCGGCCCTGCAGAACATCGACGTACTCGGAGTCCTCGTCCTGGGCGGAAGCTTCCTGGGTTGCGTTGCCGGAGTCGGCGGATGCGTCCGCTCCCTCTCCGGCGTCCTGCGCCGTCACGTCCACACCCGGTCCGACAGAGGCCGGGTTCTGGGCCTGCTTGGCGGGCATACACCCGGCAAGAGCCAGCAGGACGGCGAGCAGGATCACTCGTATATCGACTGTCAAAACAATCTCCTGGTCAAATGTTGGCCCCTGGGACGCGAAAAATCCGTCCCAGCGAGATCGAGCATTTTGCCCTGCTACAGAAAAAAACCCGAAATTGCAAACCCGCCAGCCCGGCTCATCACGGATCAGCACATGAACGACAATCCCGACCTCAGAAGCCACCTGACCCCCGGCCGCAAGCCGGTTCTCGAACTTCTCCGCTCACGGCCCGAGGCCCTCGACACGGTCTTTCTGGACGAGGACGCACCGGGACTCGGCGACGTCCTCGGTCAATGCAGGGAGGCCGGCGTGCGCTTCCGCAAGGTCCGGCGCGCCGAACTGGACCGCATGTTCCCCGGCAACCACCAGGGCGTGGTCGGCCGCCTGCGAGGACGGCAGCTCGTGGATCTGGACGCCCTCATCGCCGAAACCGGCCGCTGCCCCTTTCCCCTCATCCTGGCTCTCGATCAGGTCCAGGACCCCGGCAACGTCGGCACTCTTGCCCGCACCCTGCTCGCCCTGGGCGGAGCCGGCCTTCTTTTTCCGCGCGACCGCACGGCCTTCATCGGCCCGGCCGCGGCCAAGGCGGCGGCAGGAGCCCTGGACCGGCTGCCCCTGTGCCAGGTGGTCAACCTGGCCCGAGCCCTGGACGCCTGCGCCGAGGCGGGGCTGACGATCTACGGCTCCGCCGCCGGACCGGCGAGTACGGACCTCTTCACGGCCAGGCTCGATTTCCCGGCAGTGCTGGTGCTCGGCAACGAGGACAAGGGAATGCGCCCGAACGTGGGCAAGCGCTGCGCGGCCATGCTCTCCATCCCCATGCGGGGCGGGTTCGATTCCCTGAACGTGGCCCAGGCGGGGGCCATGATCATGACGGAGATGCTGCGCCGCAGAAGCTGAATGCGGGAGACTACTTGATGTACTGCGGGAAGTTCAGGAACACGTCCTGGGTGAAGGTGATCATCTTGTCCATGATCCAGGGGAAGGAGATGAGCAGCGCCACGAAGACGGCGATGATCTTGGGCACGAAGGTCAGCGTCATCTCCTGAATCTGGGTCGCGGCCTGCAGGATGCTGACCAGCACGCCGACCCCCAGGCCCACGCCCAGCATGGGCAGGGAGATGGCCAGGGTCAATTCGATGGACTGCCGCGCGAAACCTATCACGAATTCGGGGGTCATGGGTTCACTCCTTGACTCGGGCTAGACGAAACTGTTGACGAGGGAGCCGACGAGCAGGTTCCAGCCGTCGACCATGACGAAGAGCAGGATCTTGAACGGCAGGGACACCATGACCGGCGGCAGC
The DNA here is from genome assembly GCF_000428825.1 of Desulfomicrobium escambiense DSM 10707. NCBI lineage: Bacteria > Pseudomonadati > Thermodesulfobacteriota > Desulfovibrionia > Desulfovibrionales > Desulfomicrobiaceae > Desulfomicrobium > Desulfomicrobium escambiense. The sequence goes on from NZ_AUAR01000003.1 coordinate 224,463, forward strand.
ATCATCATGCCCATGGACAGCAGGATGCTCGCCACGACCATGTCGAGGATCAGGAACGGGATGTAGATCAGAAACCCGATCTGGAAGCCCGTCTTGAGCTCGCTGATGACGTAGGCCGGAACGAGGACCATGGTCGGGACGTCTTCCTTGCTCTTGGGCCGCTCCAGGCCCGTGATGGAAAAGAACACGGACAGGTCCTTCTCGCGTGTATGCTTGAACAGGAACGTCCTGAGGGGCGTCTCGGCTCGGCCGATGGCCACGTCGTACCCGATCTCCTCCTTCAGGTAGGGTTGCAGGGCCGTATCGTTGATGGTCCTTCCCGTGGGCATCATGATGACCACGGTCATGAAGATGGCCAGGGAGGCCAGAACCTGGTTCGGCGGCATCTGCTGCGTGCCCATGGCCTGCCGCAGGAAATGGAAGACGATGATGATGCGGGTGAAGGACGTGACCGTCAGCACGATGGCCGGGGCCAGGGACAGGACCGTCAGCAGGGCCATGACCTCCAGGGCCACAGCCACCTTCTGGGGCTCGGCCTGGGCGCTGGACAGGGACAGGGACAGGGACGGGACGCTCGGGACCTGCTGGGCCAGGGCCGCCAGGGGGAAAAGCAGAAAAAGACTAGGAAGAAGGATCCTGGCCGCTTTCACGCTCCAGTGCTGTCTGAAAATCCGGGGTGGGGTCATGGTCTGCCTTGTGCTCCGCGATCAGGTTGATGCCGGCGTCGGTCACGCCCAGCACCAGAAGCCTATTCAAGAAGCGGACCACCACCAGCTGTTTGCGCGGACCAAGGGCCACGCGTTCCTCGACCCGCAGGGAGCCCGCCCCGCGGCCCTGCAGGCGTGAGGCCAGCCCGAAGCGCTTGAGGAGCGCAAAAGCCAGAAAAATGAGCCCGAGGATGAGCAGCAGCGCCGCGGCCATCTTCACGGCGGCCAGCCCCAGCCCGGCGCCCGCGCCTGTCAGGGTTGCGTTATCCAAGCTGCTTCACCCGCTCGATGGGACTGATGATGTCCGTAAGGCGCACGCCGAACTTCTCGTTGATGACCACGGCCTCGCCGCGCGCCACGAGCTTGCCGTTGACCAGGATCTCCAGGGGTTCGCCGGCCAGCTTGTTCAGTTCGATGACCGATCCCTGCCCGAGCTGCAGCAGTTCGTTGATGAGGAGCTTGGTACTGCCGAGCTGGGCCGAAACCTCCAGCGGGATGTCGAGGATGAAGTCCAGATCCTTGCGCAGGTTGTCGGGTTTGGGCGCTTTGGCCTCGGCCGTCAAATCTTTGTATTCAAAATCCCGACTCTGGGCGGAAAGCTGCTTCTGCTTCTTCTCGCGCTGGATCTTGCCCTCCTCCTCGTCGGCCAAAGCCTTGGCCCACTCCTCGGCCAGGGCTTGGTCCGAGCCGCCCGGCTCCTGCTCCTTGAGGGCCGCGCTCCAGGCGTCGGCAAGATCCTGCTCGCCTCCGCCGGCGGACTCCGCGGTGCTCTGCTCTTCAAGGGCTGCGGCCCACTCCGCCGCCAGTTTGTCCTGATCTTCGACCATACCGTACCCCTAGTAATTGAGTTCCTGTTCCTTGATGACCTTGAAGGCCTTGTTTCCCTTGACAAACCCCGGATGGCCCAAAAATTTGAGCACGCCCTGGATGCGGGCCGTGAGAAGATCGTCCTCGTCCTGATCCAGGAGCAGGATGTCCCCGACCTTGAGATCGAGAAGCTGGCGGCCGGTCATCTGCGTCGTGCCGAAAGTCACGCCCACGTCCACGGGTGTCTCCATGAGCCGGTCCCGGAAGCGGGAAATCCAGGCGTGGTCGATCTCCAGGCGCTCTGTCTGGAAGGCGGCATAGAGCTTGGACCGGAAGCGGGAAATCCAGGCGTGGTCGATCTCCAGGCGCTCTGTCTGGAAGGCGGCATAGAGCTTGGAGCGGATGGGTTCGATGGTCGCGTAGGGCAGGGCCAGGACCATGGAGCCCAGGGCGTTCTCCAGCTCCACCTCGAAGGAGATGACCACGACCACGTCGCTGGGCGGGACGATGGTCGCGAACTGCGGATTGATCTCCGAGCGCAGGAGTTCGATGCTGACCTCATGCACCGGCCGCCAGGCGTCCTCCAGGTTGGCCAGGATGATCTTGACCACCTTGACGATGATGGACTGCTCGATGGGCGTGAAGTCGCGCCCCTCGATCTTGGGCTGGCTGCCCGCCCCGCCGAAGAAGTTCTCGACCAGGGAGAAGACCAGGCGCGTGTCGACCACCAGCAGGGCGTTGCCGCGCAGGGGGTCGATCTTGAAGATGTTGATGCTCGTTGGCACGGGCAGGGAACGCATGAAGTCCCCGAACTTGGACATGTCGATGGAGATGGGGTTCACGTCCACCCGCTTGCGCATGGTGTTGGCCAGGGCGCTGGTGCACAGGCGCGAGAAGCGGTCGTTGATGATCTCGAGCACCGGCATGCGGCCGCGGATGATGCGGTCCTGGTTGGCCAGGTCGAAGGACACGACGCCGCTCTGATCCTCGACGACCTCCTCCTCGGTCTCGATCTCCCCGCCCGAGATGCCCCGCAACAGGGCATCGACCTCGTCCTGGTTCAGGATCTTGCTCATAGACTTCCCGCAGGCCCTACTGGACCACGAATTCCGTGAAATAGACGTTGCGCACCTTGCCCTTGCCCAGAATCTGGTTCAGGCGCTCAACGATCTGGTTCTTGAGTTCGATCTTGCGATCCATGCTGCTGATCTCCTCGAAGGTCTTGCTCGACAGCAGGAGCAACAGTGTGTCCTTGACCTTGGGCATGGCCGCGGTCAGTGCGGCCGCGGCCGCGGCATCGGCCACTTCCACGTCCATGGTGGTCTTCAGGTAGCGCCGCCCCATGGGATCGGACAGGTTGACCACGAAGGCGTCGAGAGTGACCAGCTGGCCGCCTGTTGCGGGCGCCGCGGCTTCCTTCTTCTCCCCTTCGGCCTTGCCTGCCGCGGCCGTCTCACCTTCGGCCGACGCTTCGTGCCCGGCCGCCGCGTCTCCCGCCAGCTTGGGCTGCAGATAGAACTTCCAGGCCGCAAACCCGCCGCCGCCCAGCACGCCCAGCACCAGAACCAGGATGATGATCAGCTTGAGCTTTCCGCCCTTTTTCTTGGCTTCCTTTTCCGGGGCCTGCGCTTTTTTGTCGGCCATTTGTTCCTCCTTCGTCGTTCATGCGAAAACCGGGCCTAAAGATACGTTCTGCCTGTGGTTTTCAGCAATATTTCCACGCGTCTGTTCCTGGCCCGGCCTTCGGGCGTGGCGTTGTCGCCCAAAGGAAAGGCCTCGCCATAGGCGGAAACCGAAAACCGTCCGGGATCGAAACCCGTCTGCAGAAAGACGCCGAGCACGGCCATGGCCCTTTCCGCAGACAAGGTGTAGTTGTCCTTGGTTGTTCCGGGCACGTTGTCCGTATACCCGGCCACGTTGACCGGCATGGTCGTCGTGGCCAGAAATCTGGCGAACTCGGCCAGCAGCTTGCGGCTGCCTTCGCTGAGTTCGCTCCCGCCGGTTTCAAAGAGCAGCCCGTCGGACAGCACCAGGGCCAGCCCTTCGGGCCTCGCCAGGATCTGAAGATTGGCGTTCAGGGTGCTTCTGGACATGCCCTCGGGCAGGACCTCATCGGGAAAAAGCAGGTCCTTGATACGCTGCGGATTCTCCAGCACGTCGGCCGGATTCTCGATGGCCATCTGCACGAGGGTGAAGCGCGTCGGAATCCTGCCTGCGCCCTTCTTCGGGGCCAGGCCCATGTCGCCCGCGAAATTCGAGACCACGTCGCGTAGCACTGACCTGTCCATGGAGGACATGGACAGGAGCAGCACGAAGAAGGCCAGCAGGAGGGTGACCATGTCCGCGAAGGTGACCATCCAGGCCGCTCCCGGCGCCAGGCTCCGGTAGGGTTTGCGCTTGAGGGCCATCTCAGGGCTTCCCCGGCAGGTCGAAGCGGAAGAGGAAATCGTCCACGCTGAAGCTGTCCTTCACGCGCGCCTTCTCTTCCTCCAGCGCCTTCTGCGCGGCCAGTTCGGCGCTCCAACTGCCGATGCGGTGATCCAGCGTGAGCTCCACCCTCCGGTTGGCCTGCCTGCCTTCACGGCTGTCCCCGCCGACACGCGGCCGAAAGCGCCCGTAGGCTTCCAGGCGCAGCTTGTCCTGCGGGATGCCGGCTTCGAGGAAATAGCGGTACACGGCCACAACCCGGGCCAGAGAGAGTTCCCAGGAGAAATCGACCTTGACCCACGGTTTGGGCAGATAATCCGGCCCGTATTCGTCCATGCCTTCGGCGGTGTGCCCCGACAGCCCCATGGGGTACGCGCTCGCGGCCACCACGGGCAGGACCTTGGCCAGCAGGGCGCGCCCATGCTCGGTCAATTCGGCCGTCCCGGGCGCGAACAGGGCCGCGGCGTCCATGGACAGGCGCTGGATGAACCGGTTGGACTCGAAGCGCAGATCCTTGTCCGGGTCTTCCTGCAGCCGCTCCTTGACCGGCGAAAGGTCGTGAAAAACATTGATCGGACCGGGATCGACGCGCGTACGGGTGTCGGAGATGGTCAGGTCGTCCAGGCTGGGGGCGCCCGTCCCGAAGGTGCCGGAAACCGAGCCAAGCGCCACCTTGCGCTTGTAGACGTCCGTCATGGAGGCCATGGACACCAGCACGATGAAAAACGTCATCATCAGGGTGACCATGTCCGAAAAGGTGATCATCCAGGACGGGAGCCCGGAGTCGGGTTCCTGGCGCTTTTCCCTGCGTTTGAGCATGGCGTTCCCCGGCCGTCCTTCAGGGTCTGAACCTGCGCTCCTTGGGCGGCAGGTAGCTGTTCATCTTCTCTTCGAGGATGCGCGGGTTCTCGCCCCGCGAGATGGACATGATCCCCTCGACGATCATGGTCCGCACCAGGACTTCTTCCCGGCTGCGGGCCCGGAGCTTGCCGGCCATGGGGTTGAAGACGAGATTGGCCAGAATCGCCCCGTAGAACGTGGTCAGCAGGGCCACGGCCATGGCCGGCCCGATGGTGCTGGGGTCGTTCATGCGCTTGAGCATGAGCACCAGGCCAATGATGGTGCCGACCATGCCCATGCCCGGGGCCAGGCTCCCGAACGTCTGCAGGATCTCCGCGCCCTTGAGGTGGCGCTCTTCCAGGCAGGCGATCTCGGTCTCCAGAATCTCCTGGATGAGCTGGGGGTCGAGACCGTCGACGGTCAGCTGCAGGCCCTTGCGCAGAAAGTCGTCGGGAATGCTCTTGAGATGCGCCTCCAGGGACAGAATGCCCTCGCGCCGCACGCGCGTGGCGTAGTCCGTGAACTGGGCGATGAGCTCCCCGGGCTCCTGGGCCTTGGAGGTGAAGGTCTTGCCCATGATGCGCGCCACGCCGAGCACGCTCTCCAGCGGGTACGTCACCAGCACCGCGCCGAGGGTGCCGCCGAAGACGATGAGGACCGAGGAGAAATCGAAGAAGAGCATGAAGTCCCGGCCCAAGGCGGCGATGACCAGCCCGAAGGCAACCAGGATTCCGATGATGGTGGCCAGATCCATAAGACAAGCTTCCCCTTTGGCCGTTAGTTCGTGTCGCGTTCCCCGAATATCCGCGTGCCGATGCGCACCAGCGTGGCCCCTTCCTCGATTGCGGCCTCGAAATCTCCGGTCATGCCCATGGACAAGTCCGGGAGCGGGAGCCCGAAGCCTGCGCGCAGGGACTCGGCCAGGCCGCGCAGGCGCGCGAACCAGGGGCGCGCCCGCTCCGGGTCGTCGAAGAACGGAGGCATGAGCATGAGCCCACGCCACTGCAGATGCGCCGAGCCCGCCAGGAACTCCGCCAGCGGCGGCAAATCCCCTTCGAGGATGCCGCTCTTCCGGCTCTCGCCGGCCAGATTGACCTGCACGAGCACGTCCTGGACCAGGTCCATGGCCCGGGCCCTGTCATGCAACGAACGAGCCAGCTTCAGGGAATCTACGCCGTGGATCAGACTGAAACGCCCCACCACGTTCCTGGCCTTGTTCGTCTGCAGATGACCGATGAAGTGCCATGAAATTTCCGGGGGCAGGACGGCCATCTTGGCCTCGGCCTCCTGCACGTAGTTCTCCCCGAACTCACGCTGGCCCGCCTCGTACAGGGCCCTCACGGCATCGGCGGGATGCAGCTTGGACACGGCCACGAGGCGCACGTCACCCGCCTCGCGCCCGGCCGTACGGGCCGCCGCGGCCATGCGCTCCAGCACTTCGCACCACCTCTGCCTCATCTCCGCCGCTTCCATGCCCGCCCTCCTCAGGACCCCAGGCCCAGGGAGATCATGAACTGGCCGTCCTCGGTCCAGCCCTCGCGGACCTTGACCCACAGTTCCAGGTGGACCTTGCCGCCCAGCAGACCCTTGATCTCCTGACGGGCCAGCTGGCCGACCTTCTTGAGGTTCTGCCCCTGCCGACCGACGATCATGCCCTTGTGACTGTTTTTTGACGTATAGATCGTGGCCGAGATCATGGTCATGTTCTCTTCAGGGATTTCCTCCCAACTCTCGATCTCCACGGCCACGTTGTAGGGCAATTCCTGTTCGAGGCCCAGAAAAAGCTTCTCGCGAATGATCTCCGAAGCCAGGAAGCGCACCGAGGCCGTGCTCAGCTGGTCCTCGGGGAAGAGCGGCGGACTGAACGGCAGGAACTCGCGGATGATCTTCAGCAGCGTCTCCAGGCCCTCGCCGGTCCTGGCCGAGACGGGGACGAGTTCGACGCCCGGCCAAAGGGCGGCGCAGTCGGCCAGCAGGCCCAGCAGGCGTTCCTTTGGCTTGATCTGGTCGACCTTGTTCAGGGCCACGGCCATGGGCACGCCCAGGGTACCGAGCTTGGCGGCCATGGGCCGCAGGTCGCGTTCGAGGGCCTTTGCGTTGCCCGCGTACTTGGAGCCGTCGAGGAACAGCACCACGCCGTTGGCCTCCTGCACCGCGCCCCAGGCCGCGTCGACCAGGAAGCGGTTCAGCTTGCCACGGGCGGCGTGGATGCCGGGCGTGTCCAGAAAGACGATCTGCTCCTCGGCCGTGGTGCGGATGCCGGTGATGCTCGTGCGGGTGGTCTGGGGCTTGGGCGAGACGATGGCGATCTTCTCTCCCAGGACGGCGTTCAGAAAGGTGGACTTCCCGGCGTTGGGGGGCCCGATGAGGGCGATGAAGCCGGCTTTGTATGTGCTTTGCGTCATTTCCATGCAATCTTTGTAAAAGGATATTGCCGGGTTGAAAACCCGTCACGGGAATAAGCACGGGAATGGCGGGAAATACCCCTTGCCCTGCGCTTCGGAATCTGGATATAGGCCCCAAACATTATGGGCAAGGACTTAATCATCGTCGAATCACCCGCCAAAATCAAAACCATCAAGAAGTTTTTGGGCAGCGGTTACGAAGTGGAAGCGTCCGTGGGTCACGTACGGGATCTCCCGGCCAAGACCCTCGGCGTGGACGAGGAACACGACTTCACGCCGGAGTATCAGATCATCCCCGGCAAGGCCAAGGTCGTCAGCAAGCTCAAATCCGCAGCCAAGGCAGCCGACACGGTCTACCTGGCCCCGGACCCCGACCGCGAGGGCGAGGCCATCGCCTGGCACGTGGCCGAGATCATCAAAGGCTCCAACACCAATCTCAAGCGCATCCAGTTCAACGAGATCACGGCCAAGGCTGTCAAAGAGGCCCTGGCCCACCCGACCGAACTGCGCAAGCCCCTCTTCGACTCCCAGCAGGCCAGGCGCATCCTGGACCGACTCGTGGGCTACAAGATTTCTCCGCTCCTCTGGAAGAAGGTCAAGCGCGGACTGTCCGCCGGCCGGGTCCAGTCCGTGGCCCTGCGCCTCATCGTGGACCGCGAGCGCGAACGCCAGGCCTTCGTCTCCGAGGAGTACTGGCTCTTCAAGGTCACGCTGGAAGGCGCCACGCCCCCGCCCTTCGAGGCCGACCTGTGGAAGGTCGACGGCGCCAAGCCCGTCATCGGCGACGAAGGCGCGGCCCTGGCCCTGGAGGGACGCATCGCGGGACAGTCGTTCCTGGTGGAGGACGTGGTCGAGAAGGAGCGCCAGCGCCAGCCGCGCCCGCCCTTCATCACCTCCACCCTGCAGCAGGACGCCAGCAACAAGCTCGGCTTCAACGCCAAGCGGACCATGTCCGTGGCCCAGCGCCTCTACGAAGGCGTGGAACTGGGCGAACGCGGTACCACGGCGCTCATCACCTACATGCGTACCGACTCGGTGCGCGTCTCCGACGAGGCCCGCGACGCGGCCCGCGAATGGATCACGGCCAACCTCGGCCCGGATTTCTACCCCAAGACGGCCAGGGTCTACAAAAGCAAGGGCTCGGCCCAGGACGCCCACGAGGCCATCCGTCCCGTGGACCCGTCCCTGACCCCGGACTCCATCAAGAACGCCCTGCCCCCGGAGCAGTACAAGCTCTACCGCCTCATCTGGGAGCGCTTCATGGCCTCGCAGATGGCCTCGGCCCGCTTCTGGGACACGGTCGTGACCGTGGCCAGCGGCCCGGCCCAATGGCGGGCCAAGGGCGAACGCCTCATCTTCCCGGGCTTCCTGCGCGTCTGGCCCCAGGTTGAGGACTCGGCCACGGCGACCCTGCCGGGCCTGGAAAAGGGCCAGGAACTGCGCCTGGACAAGCTGCACAAGGAGCAGAAGTTCACCCAGCCTCCGGCCAGATTCTCCGAAGCTTCCCTTGTTCACAGGCTGGAAGAACTGGGCATCGGCCGCCCGTCCACCTACGCCGCCATCATCTCGACCCTGACCGAACGCGACTATGTGCGGATGGCCGAAAAGCATTTCGAGCCCACGGACCTGGGCGTCATCGTCTGCGACCTGCTGGTGGAGCATTTCGGACAGCTCATGGACGCCGGTTTCACGGCGCGCATGGAAGAGGGCCTGGACCACGTGGCCGAGGGCGACACGGACTGGGTGGAACTGCTGAAGGATTTCGCGAAGGATTTCTACCCCACCCTGGACAAGGCCCGCGAGACCATGGCCCAGGTCAAGGCCGGCATGGACACGGGGCTTTCGTGCCCGCAGTGCGAGGACGGCCGGCTTGTCGTCAAATTCGGCAAGAACGGCACGTTCCTGGGCTGCACCAACTATCCCGCCTGCGCCTTCACCAGCAACTACACGCGCGACGCCGCCGGACAGATCCAGCTGGTCAAGGAGGAGCCCCCCGAGGAACTCGGCCTGTGCCCCAAGTGCAAGACCGGCCGCCTCGTGGTCAAGAAGACCAAGACCGGCGGGCGCTTCGTGGCCTGCTCCAACTACCCGGAATGCCGGCACGCCGAATCCGTCGGCACCGGCGTGGCCTGCCCCCGCGAAGGGTGCGACGGGGAACTGGTGGAAAAGACCAGTCGCCGCGGCAAGCCCTTCTACTCCTGCAGCAAGTACCCTAAATGCGACTACGCGGTCTGGGACTACCCCGTGGCCAAGCCGTGCCCCCTCTGCGGGTCCAAGATCCTCGTGCGCAAGGAGTCCAAGGCCAAGGGCCCCCACCTGGCCTGCCCGAAGAAGGAATGCGGCTACTGGGAGAAGATCGAGCAGCCGGCTTAGCCGCGCAGACAGACCGAATACTTCTTCAAAAAGTCCACCGGGTTGTAGCTCATCTTCGCCTTGCGCAGACCCTCGTCGCCCAGATCCTGTTCCCTGTTGACGACCCGGAACCCCTGGCAGCACCGCTCCAGGAACATCTGGTTGATGGCCTGGTACACCCCCTTGAAATTGGGACACCCCTTTTCGAAGTGGATGACGACGCTCGTCTCGTCCAGTGCCTCGGCGATGGTGTAGGCGATCATCTTGTCGTCGACCACCAGGCCGGCGCCGATGAGGCCGTGCAGGCGCGACCAGTCGTGCATGACCTTGACGATGGCCAGGTTTTCGGCCTCCAGAGTCCGGTCGTTCTCGGTGTTGCGCCACAGGAACCAGTCCGTCTGCAGGGCCAGGGCGCACTCCACGGTCTTCTCGTCCAGCAGCACGAAGCGGGCGTCATAATCGCGCAGGAACTGGTTCAGCAGGTTCTTCTTCTTGTGGAACTTGCGCCCCTTGAGCTCGACGAGTTCGGCCACGTCGTAGAGATAGTCCCAATGGTCGCGGCACTCCTCGACCCGGATGCCGGACATCGTCGTCTCCCAGATGATCTTGAGCTGCTCGGGGATGCGGATGAAGCAGGCGTCGCCGGGCAGGGCCTCGCGCAGCGACACCCAGTCCACGCCCGTCCAATCCCCGACCGGCGCCCAATAAAGGGTCTGGGGAAAGGTCTGCCGGATGAGCACGCACCCTTCGAGGAAAGCCCATTCCAGTCCGTATTCCCGGCCCCATCCCCACAGGTTGACGAAACTGTAGTCAGACGCCTTCTGACCGCACAACGCCAGATGCCGGTTGTATTCTGTCTGCCCCTCCAGGGAGATGGGGCTGAATGTGATGTCCATGAAACCTCGCAGGTCAAGATAGGCAACAATTACGGCCGGTTTGAGACGGATCAAAAATTCAAGAAATCAAAGCTCTTGCAGTCGAGCCAAAAACAATTATACTTTGTGGCCCTTGACTGTCAAAGCGTCAATCACCGTTTTTCTGGATAGGCCATGTCGGAAAACCAGCCCACCTGGAGGCTCAAGACCCCACCGCCCGAGGCGGCCCTGCCCCGGGCCGAGCAGGAGCGGATTGCCCGGCGCCTCGAGGTCAGCCCGTTGCTCGTCCACCTGCTGTCCCTGCGCGGTCTGGCTTCCGAAGGGGACATGGACAAGTTCCTGAGCCCCGGCCTGCGCTATCTGCACCCCCTGGACAGATGGCCCGGCGTCGAGGCGGGCGCGGAACTCATGCGCCAGGCCGTCGAGGAAGGACGCAGGATCGCCGTGTGGGGCGACTACGACGTGGACGGCATCACTGCCACGGCCCTGGTCAAGGATTTCATGGCCGCCCGGGGCGTCGACATCCTGCACTTCATCCCCGACAGGCTCGACTTCGGTTACGGTCTGCACCTGGACGGCATCCGGGATCTGGCCGACAAGGGCGTCGGGCTACTGCTGACCGTGGATTGCGGCATCGCCAGCACGGAAGAGATCCGCGCGGCCAAGGATCTGGGCATGCAGGTCATCGTCACCGACCATCATCTGCCCGGGCAGGAGCTCCCTGGCGCCGACATCATCATCAATCCCAAGCTTGGCGGCTGGCCCTCCCCCAATCTCTCCGGCGTGGGCGTGAGTTTTCTGCTCATGGGCGCCCTGAACCGCATCCTGCCCGGCCCCCAGGTCGACATCCGGGATTTCCTGGACCTTGTCGCTCTCGGCACCGTGGCCGACGTGGTCCCGCTTGACGACCAGAACAGGATCCTGGTCAAGAACGGTCTGCTCCTCATCAAGGAAGGCCGCCGCTTTGGCATCCAGGCCCTCAAGGAAATCAGCGGCCTGACGCCGGAGGAGAGCGTCGGCACCGGGGCCATCGGCTTCGCCCTGGCCCCGCGCATCAATGCCGCCGGGCGCATCGGCGACCCGGACCTGGCCGTGCGCCTGCTTCTGGAGAAAAACCGCGACGAAGCCCGCATCATGGCCGAGCAGCTCGACCGGCTCAACACCAAGCGCAAGGTCGAGGAGCAGCGCATCCTCGAGGAGGCCATCATCCAGGCCGAATCACAGCTCCATCTGCCGGGACTGGTCCTGCACTCGGAGCACTGGCACTCCGGCATCATCGGCATCGTCGCCTCGCGTATCGTGGAGCGCTTCCACCGCCCCTGCCTCATCCTGACCAAGGAAAACGGCATCTTCAAGGGGTCCGGCCGCTCCACGCCGACCTTCGACCTCTACCAGGCCCTGCTGTCCTGCAAGCAGTGCCTCTACAAATTTGGAGGACACCGCCAGGCTGCGGGCCTCAAGCTCGAGCCGTTCCAGCTGGCCAACCTCAAGAATCTCTTCGCCTGGGCCGTGGAGGAGCAGCTCGGGGCGAATCCGGCGCCGCCCATACTGGAGCTGGACGCCGAACTGCCCTTCTCGTTCATCGACCATACCTTTCTCAAGGAGCTGGAGCTGCTGCAGCCCTACGGACAGGGCAATCCGAGACCCATCTTTCTCTCGCCGCCCCTGAACATCCTGCGCCACCGCTTTTTCAGCCAGAAGAAGCATCTGGAACTCCACCTCTCCGACACCACCGACCAAACGAGCATGCGCGCCGTTGCCTGGCGCCAGGGCGAACGCTGGCAGGACACATCACTTGAAGGCCGAAGGGTCAAGATCGCCTACACCCCCCGCCTGTCAAAGTTCAACGGTCTGATGCAGATCGAGCTGTCCGTCCAGGAGATCCTGACCGTCGAGTGAACGCCCTTTCCTTTGGGCCTGAAAACACGTAGAAGACGGAAAAAACGGAGGAATGACCTATGAAAGCCATACGGAATATGGCCATTCTCCTCGTGCTGCTGTGCACGGGATGTGCGGCCGTCGTGGTCGGCGGCGCGGCTGCGGTGGGGACATACACGTATGTCGCAGGCCAGTTGAAAAAAACCTACAACGTGAATCTCGACGGGGCATATCGGGCGTCCATCGCAGGCTGCGAATCCCTGGGACTCCCTGTGCTCGAACGCGAAATGCAGTTGAGCCAGGCGACGGTCAAGACCAGGGACGGAGAGCGCGAGGTGTGGATCAATCTCAAGACGCAGAGTTCGACAACCACCGAGATTTCCATCCGCGTGGGGTACCTGGGAGACGAACAGGCGTCACGGCGCATTCACGACGCCATCGGCGCCAAGCTGTAGCCCGACGGCACCCGCGGCTCGCCGCTACGTCCATGCAAAGCGCATGGCCTTCATGAACGCGGGGCCGAAATCATCCCTTTCCACCAACGACTCCACCCTGACCAACGGGGGCAACCCGGCGAGCCACCGCCGGGTTCCCTCATCGCGCAAGGCCAGCATGGTCCCCGCCAACGACGTGTTGCCGGCCATCGTGACCCGATCTTTCCACACCTCCGGCAGAAAGCCCAGGGCGACCAGATCCTCGGTCTGCGAGTGCTCCCCGAGGGCGCCGGCCAGATAGACCGCCGCCACGTCCCCCTCGGCCAAGCCCGCAAGCCCGATCAAAGTCCTGAGACCGACGTTGACCCCGGCCTTGGCCTTCAAAAACTCCTCGACATCCCGTTCCGCCAGGAAAACATCTCCATCCAGCTCGAAGATCCTGCCCAAGGGATGTGCGCACAGTCGTGTCCCGACCTTGCGCGCCAGGGGCATGGATCCCGCCCGGAAATGCCCGTCCGTGCCGACAAGCCCCAGCCGGAGCAGCAGAGCCAACAGCGACATGTAACCCGTCCCGGAGATGCCCGTCATGTTCCACGTGTCCCATCGCAGACCGGCCGGTGTCAGCTCGGCCCTGCTCAGGACGCCCTCCCCGGCGGCGGCGCCGCAGCACAGCCCGACGCCCTCAATGGCCGGCCCCATGGGCACGCTGCACGCGAAATACCGTCGTTCATCCACGGCGAGGACGAATTCCCCGTTTGTCCCGAGATCGGAGAGGATATAGGGGTAGCGGGGGCGTTGCGCGGTAATGCAGGCCAGGCCGGCGCTGACGTCGGCCCCGATGAACGGCCCCAGCAGGGGCGGAATGTACGCCGGCGGCAAGCCCGGACCGAGATCGACGACCTCGCCGCCCCGCCATGGCAGGCTGTACGGCGCGTAGGCCAGGCCAGTCAGGGGGACGTCGAGCAGGAGGGAGACCATGGCGCTGTTCGCGGAAAGGGCCATGGCCGTAGCGCCGCTTGCACCAGCCACATCCCGCAGCACCCGCAGTACGGATTCCCGGAGATGACTGCGGCCGGCCGGGGACGAAAGAGCGTAGCGCAGCCTGGACATGATTTCGCTGCCAACGGCCATCTGCGGATTGAACACCGCATATTCGCGGCCATGCTCATCGCCTCGCCGGAGAGCCCATTTGATGCGCGTGGTCCCGACATCGATCGCCACCCCGTCGGCACGGCCAAACTTCGGCATGGCCGGCGGCGGGCCGGGATCCTCTATCCGGCAGGAAACTGTCGCCTCATGCCGGCAGGACAGGCGCCATCCGGCAGCCACCTCGTCCGCCCCAAGGCGCAGAAAGTCCTCGGGACACGGCGGCGGCGCAGACGTCAAAAAGCGGATTCTGCATTTGCCGCACAGCCCGCTTCCACCACACACGAGTCGGCCACGGCCGACGCCGGCCTCGAACAACGCGTTCAGGAAGGAACGGCCCGGCGCGACGCTAATGGATTCAACTTCGCCGGAATGCTGTCGTATTTCAATCGTCAGCACAGGACAAGGCGCCTGCCGTCGCTTCTCTGTCGCTCGACGCCACCGATGATCGCGGCCATTTCGCCCTGCGCCGTAAGCCATGCGCGCACCTCGTCGACCAGTTCCTCTGGCACGGCCAGCACCATACCGCCCGAGGTCTGCGCGTCGAACATGAGGTCCACCGTGATCGGGTCAAGCCCAGGAAGCTGCATGACGGTCTTGTCACAATAATGCCTGTTGGCATGGCTGCCGACCGGCAAGAGGCCGATTCCGGCCAGTTCCGCCGCGCGTCCCATGATGGGCACGGCACCGGTTTGCAGACGGACGGTACATCCCGAGGCCGTGGCCATCTCAAGCAGGTGCCCGCCCAGCCCGAACCCGGTTACGTCCGTTGCCGCGCGCAGACCGAATGCGGCGATCGCCGCCCCCGCGGTCCGGTTCAACCGCGCCGCCCACGTGAAGAGCTCCTCTTCGTCGGCTTCCGCACCGTCCCAGCCGGCCTTGATGGCCGTCGCCAGGACTCCCGAACCGATGGGCTTCGTCAGGATCAGGGTATCGCCGGGACGCAGCCCGGCATTGGTCGCGTACCGCTCCGGGTCGATGATCCCGGACACCGAGAGGCCGTATTTGAGTTCCTTGTCCTGGACGCTGTGCCCACCGACGAGCATCGCGCCCGCCTCGCGGATCTTGACCAGGCCGCCGCGCAGAATCTCGCGTAGCACCGAAATTTCCATCGACGACGACGGGAAGCACACAATGTTCATGACCGCATAGGCTTCCCCCCCCATGGCGTAGACATCCGACAGGGAGTTGGCCGCGGCGATCTGACCGAACCGGAATGGATCGTTGACGATGGGCGTGAAGAAATCGAGAGTCTGGACCAAGGCCTTGCCGGAAGGGAAAAGGACGACGGCCGCGTCCTCGCTGTTGCCCAGCCCAGTAAGGATTCGGTCGTCCGGACTCACGTCGAGCCCGCTAAGCGCCTGCTCCAGGTCCCCTGGAGAGAGCTTGGAGGCTCAACCGGCGGCAGTGACTGTCTGTACAAGAGGCGTCTTGTTCACGACTGTGTCCTCACCTGATTTTCAGCGTTGTTTTTGAGATATTCTATCAGCTTCAGGGCTGCCGGGAAGAGGGAACGCTTCGTGTTGAACACGACGTAAAACGAGCGTTCCATCTGCAGACCGGGCAAATCCAAGGCGACCAGGCGCCCTGTTCGCAATTCGGGGCCAACGGTGATCGCGGAGGTTATTGCAGCGCCCATCCCGGCCGAGAGACAGCGCGCCATGGCGCCGGCATTGCGGACCATCATGACGGTGCGCAGCGAATTCACGTCGATGGAGAAGCCGGCCAGACTCGCCGCCATTGCCATCCGCGTGCCGGAGCCCTCCTCGCGCATGACCCACGGCAGGCTGCGCAGCAACTCCTCAGGGGGGAGATGCGCGGTGCGATCTCTCAGGGCTGGTGTCATGACAAGCACGAGGGAGTCCGTGGCGATAGGCTCGAAATGGAGGTCGGGAGACTCGAAATGGCCGCCGACCACCCCGAGCATCAACGCGTTGTCGCGAACCCGGCTGACGATGTCTTCGGAGTCTGCGATGTGCAGGTCCATGATGACCTCTGGGTAGGTCTGCCAGAATCCGGCCAGAAGAGGCGGCAGGATGTAATTGGCCGGAATGGTGCTTCCGCCGAGGTCGAGCTTGCCGGTGATGCGATCCTGCAGCTTCCGGATTTCGGAAATGGCAAGTTCAGATGCTTCGAATATGCGCTTGGCATGCTGATAGAGCACGTCTCCGGCCTTGGTTGGCACCACGGTCCGGCCGATGCGGTCGAAAAGCTGCACTTCGAGTTCCTGCTCAAGCGATGCGACATGCGCGCTGATGGTCGGCTGGGAAAGATACAGCTCCTTCCCGGCCCGAGAAAAACTCCGGTTTTCGTACACCTTGGAAAACGCTTCAATCTTCCGTATATCCATAATGAGCAATCCTTGGCATAGATAAAAACGATAGATATAGTTAAAAAATAAGGCAGCCGTGCTGCCTTATTTTTGCTCAACTATTCTTCGCTCTTCCCAGTTTCCTCAGCAGGTGCGGATTCGGCCAGTCGCGTGAATTCGATCATGGCCATGGGTGCACTGTCACCGACGCGCGGGATGCCGAACTTGACGACACGCGTGTAACCGCCGGGGATTTCCTTGAAGCGCGGGCCGATCTCATTGAAGAGCTTCTGCACGCTGTGATGGCTGCCCAGTATCGCATAGGCTTGACGACGGGCGTGCAGGCTATCCACGAGAGCCATGGTGACCAGCTTGTCGGCCAGGATGCGCAGTTCCTTGGCCTTGGCTTCCGTGGTCCGGATGCGCTCGTGCTCGACCAGGGAACGGGCCATATTCTTCATCAGGGCCTTGCGGTGTTCCCACGTGCGCCCCAGTTTTCGACCAGAGTTTCTATGCCTCATCTTCTTCGTTCCTCTTTAACCAATCCTGGTACAATTCATCGAAATTATCGACTCTGATGCCAAAATCCAGGCCCATGCTCTCCAGCACCCGGCGGATGTCCTCAAGGGACTTGCGGCCGAAGTTCTTGGTCTTGAGCAGGTCGGCCTCGGTCTTCTGAACCAGTTCACCGACGATATGGATGCCAGCGCTCTTGAGGCAGTTGCTTGCCCGCACGGGCAACTCCAGATCCTCGATATTCTTGAACAAGTTCTCGTTGACCTTGTCCTGAGGCTTGGTCTTGGCCTTCTCGATGTCGGCCGACCCTTCGTCAAAATTGATGAAGACGGTCAGCTGTTCCTTCAGAATCTTGGCGCTGTAGGCAAGTGCGTCGTCAGGCGTGATGGAGCCGTCCGTCCACACTTCCATGATCAGCTTGTCGTAGTTGGTCATCTGACCGACACGCGCCTGCTCCACGGCATACGCTACCTTGCGGATGGGGGAGAAGCTCGAGTCAAGAGTGATCACGCCGATTTCGTTGTCCAGATCCTCATGCATTTCGGCAGGCACGTATCCCTTCCCCATGCGAATCTCCAGATCCATGACGAGGTCGATGTCCTCGGACAGGGTGGCGATGTGCAGTTCGGGGTTGAGGATTTTGATGTGCTGGTTCTCTACAATGGCCGAGGCCTTGACCTCGCCCTTTGCGTTGGCGATGAGCTGAACCCGCTGGGGTTCAGGGGTGTTCATGGCCACGCGCAACTGCTTGAGGTTAAGGACGATGTCCGTGACATCTTCATTCACGCCCGGGATGGTCGTGAATTCGTGCTGAATGCCCTGAATCTTGACCGATACGGGCGCAGCGCCCTGCAAGGAGGACAGGAGCACCCGACGCAATGCGTTTCCGATGGTGGTCCCGAACCCCCGTTCAAGGGGTTCGCAGACGAACCGCCCGTACATGGCGTCGCTCTTCGAATCCTTTTCCAGCTGTTCGGGCCTGACAAGCTCTGCCCAATTCCGGACGTAAACCTTTTTGTCTCCGCTATACGTAGAACTCATGTTTACCGCCTGCTATTTGGAGTAGAGTTCAACAATCAACTGCTCCGTCATCGGGAAAGTGATATCTTCTCTGGTCGGGAAAGCCTTGACGGATCCCTTCAGGGCAGGAGCATCGATCTCGAGCCATGCAGGCACGCCACGACGGGCGACAACTTCCAAAGCTTCGTTAATGACGAGATTCTTCTTGGTGCGATCGCGCACTTCAAGAACGTCACCCGGCTTCATCTGAATCGACGGCACGCTGACGCGACGACCGTTCAGAAGGAAAATCCCATGACGAACCATCTGACGGGCCTGGCTGCGCGAATTGGCGAAACCGAGCTTGTACGCGACGTTGTCGATGCGCGTTTCAAGCAGGGTCAGCAGATTCGTACCGGTGACGCCCTTGCGGCGTTCGGCTTCCTCGAAATAACGGCGGAACTGGCCCTCGAGAATGCCGTACATCTTTCTCACCTTCTGCTTCTCGCGCAGCTGGAGAGCGTAATCACTGGGTTTCTTGCGTGCTTTGCCGTGATCGCCGGGCGCATAGGCGCGACGCTCGAAAGCACACTTGTCCGTGTAACATCTATCGCCTTTCAGAAAAAGCTTTCCGCCTTCTCTACGGCAAATCCTGCATTTTGGGCCTGTATATCTAGCCAAGGTAAAACCCCCTATACTCTACGACGTTTGGGCGGACGACAACCATTGTGCGGAATCGGCGTGACGTCGCGGATAAAGGCGACGCGCAGGCCGACGGCGTTGATGGCGCGCATGGCGGACTCACGTCCGGAACCGGGTCCCTTCACGAGAATGCCGACGGTGCGCATGCCGCAGTCCATGGCTTTGCGGGCAGCGGTCTCCGCTGCTTTCTGAGCCGCGAAGGGGGTGTTCTTGCGGGACCCCTTAAACCCGGATGCACCGGAACTCGCCCAGCTGATGACGTTCCCTGTGGGATCGGTGAACGTGATGATCGTATTATTGAACGTGCTGTTCACATGAGCGATACCCGTGGGGATATTTCTCTTTTCCTTTTTCTTGATGACTCTCTGAGGTCTTGCCATGTGTCTGTCTCCACCCAGTTACTTTTTCTTCTTACCAACAATGGCTCTGCGTGGACCCTTGCGTGTGCGCGCGTTGGTATGCGTGCGCTGTCCGCGACAAGGCAAGCCGCGTCGATGTCTCAGTCCTCTGTAGCAACCAATGTCCATGAGGCGCTTGATGTTGGCAACGACTTCGCGACGCAGATCACCCTCGACCTTGTAATTGGCCTCAAGTTCTTTGCGCAGGATGTTGACGTCGTCCGCAGTGAGGTCATCACTGTTCTTGGTCCAATCAATGCCCGTAGAATCAAGGATTTTGAGAGCTGTAGCCCGGCCGATCCCGTAAATATATGTCAATGCAATATCGAGCCTTTTATTTCTCGGCAAATCTACACCAACTAATCTTGCCACAATATCCCCCTATCCTTAACCCTGTCTTTGTTTATGCCGCGTATTGTCGCAGATCACACGAAGCACGCCTTTGCGCTTGATGATCTTGCATTTGGGACAAATCTTGCGAACTGAAGGTCTAACTTTCATTGAATCCCCCGAAGCTTTTCAATTGGATCCCAGTCGGCTTACAGCTGGCTGAGAATGATTGGTCCGTCCTTGGTAATCGCCACAGAATGTTCAAAATGAGCTGACAGGCTTCTATCTTTGGTTACAGCGGTCCACCCGTCGGAGAGGATTTCGACCTGGTCGGACCCCATGGCAACCATTGGCTCAATGGCGAGCACCATACCCGGCTTCAAAGGCAGTCTCGAGCTGTCCCGCGGCACGAAATTGGGGATTTCCGGCTTCTCATGAAGCATCCGGCCAATTCCATGCCCTACGAAACGCTTGACTACGGAGTACCCTTGAGCTTCGACACATTCCTGTACAGCCCGTGAAATATCGTAAAGGTCGTTTCCTGGCTTGGCCCGGGCAATCCCTCTATACAGGGAGTCCCGGGTGACTTCCAGCAAACGGGCCGCGCCCTCACTGATATTTCCTACAGGAAAGGTCCTTGCGGTATCACCGTAAAAACCCTGAAACTTCACACCAAAATCTATGGACAGAATGTCTCCGTCCCGCAAAGGCGTCTTGGTGGGAAAACCGTGCACGACCACTTCGTTGAGCGAGCAGCAGAGCGCGTACGGAAAACCAAGATACCCCTTGAACGCCGGAACAACCCCGTAGTGAGCACAGAGGTCGTTCGCCTTTTCCTCAAGGTCCCAGGATGAAACTCCGGGAGCCACCATCTGCCCGAGTGCATCGAGAATAAGAGCACCGATGCGGTTGGCTTCCCGGAGTAGAGCTATCTCCTGATCATTTTTCAGGAAGATGCCTCTATGCTTTTTCAACCCTGTCTGCCCTTGATCTTTGCCTTGGCCAGCAGGCCGTCATAACGCCCCGAAATGAGATGGGACTGGACCTGGGCCATGGTGTCCATGGCTACGCCCACGACAATGAGTAGCGACGTGCCGCCATAATAGAAGGGCACATTGAACTGCTTCATGAGCACCATGGGCAAAACGCAGACGGTGGAGATATACAAAGCGCCCCACAAAGTCAAACGCGTCAGAACCTTGTCGATATACTCGTTCGTCTTGAAACCAGGACGGATGCCTGGAACGAAAGCCCCTTGTTTCTTGAGGTTTTCGGAGATTTCCTTGGGATCGAAGACGATGGCGGTATAGAAGAAGCAAAAAAAGACGATGAAGCCGACAAAACAAATGTTGTAGAGCAACGAATCGGGCCGGAAATAATCGGACATGCGATTCAGGAACTCGACATGGGAGAAGTTAGCGATCGTCGCAGGAAACATCAGAATCGAAGAGGCAAAGATCGGCGGAATGACACCGGCGGTATTGATTCGCAGAGGAAGGTGACTCGTCTGCCCACCGTACATTTTCCGCCCGACCATCCGTTTTGCGTAATGGATGGGGATTCTGCGCTGCGCACGCTCCATGAACGTAATGCCCACGAGCACTCCGGCCATGACGACCAGAACGAGCAGCACGGTGAACAGGGATACGTCGCCCGCGGTAAACAGGCGGAACGACTTTCCGATCCCGCTGGGCAGACCTGCGATGATGCCAGCGCAGATGATGAGGCTGATGCCGTTGCCGATCCCTTTTTCCGTGATCTTCTCGCCGAGCCACATAATGAATATCGTCCCGGCCGTAAGGGTCAGGACGGTGATCAGACGGAATCCCCAGCCGGGCATATACACGATGGCAGCCCCGGTGGGGCTGGTCATGCTTTCGACGCCGACGGCGATTCCAAGACCCTGGATGACGGAAATGAGAACGGTTCCGTATCTGGTGTACTGAGTGATCTTCTTCCGTCCGGCAGCTCCCTCCTCCTTGCTCAGTCTCTTGAGTTCGGGACTGACAACGGTCAGGAGCTGCAGGATGATGGAAGCGGAGATGTACGGCATGATGCCCAAGGCGAAAATGGACAGATTCTTGAGACCGCCGCCCGAGAACATGTCAAAGAGACCGAAGAGCGTGTTCTGGGCGTTGGCAAAGAAGTCCGCCAGGGCGTTACCGTCAACACCGGGTATCGGCAGATGCACACCGACACGGTATACGGCCAGAAGAAGAAAAGTCCAGATGAACTTGCTTTTCAGCTCCGACGTGCCAGTGTTTGCGCCTTTGGATATACTCACAATAGTTATCCTTCGATGGAGATTGCTTCACCACCAGCGGCAGTGATCTTCTCGACGGCCTGCTTGCTGAACTTGTGTGCAGTGATCTTCAGCACCTTGCCGGCCTCACCGTCGCCGAGGATCTTGACGGGCATGTTGCGATCGACGAGACCGGCAGCATACAGATCCTCGATGGTCACTTCGCTCTTGTCGGCGAAAGCGGCGTACACGGTAGACAGGTTCAGGCCCTGGTACACGACACGGAAGGGATTCTTGAACCCACGCTTGGGCAATCGGCGATAAAGGCGCATCTGGCCGCCTTCAAACCACGGAGCCACGCCGCCGCCGGCGCGGGCGTTCTGACCCTTATGGCCCTTGCCGGAGGTTCCGCCCTGGCCGGACGCGGTGCCGCGGCCAATTCTCTTCACCTTGGCGCGTTCCTCGGGAAACGGATAGAGTTCGTGCAGGTTCATTATTGAATAACCTCGACAAGATGCTTGACTTTATTGATCATCCCGCGAACGCATTCGTTATCGGGAAGCGTACGGACCTGGTTGAGCTTGGTGAAACCGAGAGCCTTCACGGTGCGCTTCTGAGCGGGATTCTGCGTGATCAGGCTCTTTGTCAGTTTAATCGTGATCATAACTGCACCTATTTTCTCTTGATGGTGAGGGACTTGCCCCTCATCCGTCCGACGTGTTCGGCGCTACGAAGCGAGCGCAATCCGGCAAACGTGGCGCGAAGAACATTGTGCGGATTGTTCGTGCCAATGGCCTTGGTCAGGATGTCATGGACGCCGACGGCCTCCATGACAGCACGAACCGGTCCGCCGGCGATGATGCCGGTACCTGCGGACGCGGGCTTGAGGAGCACGTGCCCGGCGCCGAAGTTCCCAACGATCTCGTAGGGAATGGTGCCATCCAGAAGTTCGACCTTCTGCATGCTTTTCCTGGCCCGGTCGGTAGCTTTCTTGATGGCGTCCGGCACCTGGTTGGCCTTACCCAGGCCGAATCCGACGGTACCCTTGCCATCGCCTACGACGACCAGAGCGCTGAAACTGAATCGGCGGCCACCCTTAACAACTTTGGCGACGCGATTGAGATAGACTATTTTCTCAATGAGTTCAAATTCGTTCTGTTGCATGGATGTCCTCTATTAAAAATTTAAGCCGCCTTCTCTGGCTCCATCGGCAACGGCCTTGATCCGGCCATGGTACACGAAGCCGTTGCGATCAAAGACCACGGAAGTGATGCTCTTCTTGATCGCCTCTTCGGCAACTTTCTTTCCCACCAACTTCGCGTTCTCGACAGTCAGGCGAGTGTTGTCGCCTTCCAGGCTCAGCGTGGAAGCAGAAGCCAGGGTCGCGCCGGCAAGATCGTCGATGATCTGGGCGTAAATGTGCTTGTTAGACCGGTAAACAACAAGACGCGGACGGTCGGGCGAGCCGTTGACCTTTTTGCGAATCCGGGTCTTGCGGTTCTTACGGGCTTCTTCACGTGATAATTTCATGGCGTATCCTATTTCTTGCCGCCGGATTTGCCGGCCTTGCGACGGATAGTCTCATCAGAGTACTTAATGCCCTTGCCCTTGTACGGTTCCGGCGGACGCACACGACGGATCTGAGCGGCCACTTCGCCGACAACCTGCTTGTCGCACCCGGAAATGGTGATCTTGGTGTTGTCCACCTTGGCCTGTACGCCGGCGGGGAGCACGAAGTTGACCGGATGCGAAAAGCCGACATTAAGAACGACCGTGTTACCCTGGACGTTGACCTTGTAGCCGACACCAATGACGTCGAGAGTCTTCTCGAAGCCTTTGGTCACGCCGGTGACGGCGTTGGCCAGCAAGGTTCTCCGCAGCCCGTGCTGCTGACGGGCGATGCGGGTATCTTCCGCAGGGGTCACGAAAATCGTATTGTTTTCGACCTTAACTTCAATGGCGGGGTGCGTGGCCAGGGAAAGAGCGCCCTTGGGCCCCTTCACTTCGATCACGCCCTCCGCGATTTTGAAATCAACACCGCTGGGGATGCTGATGGGCTGTTTTCCTACACGAGACATAGCGATCTCCTACCAAATCTCACAAAGAAGTTCGCCGCCAACGCCGATTTCGGCAGCCTTTTTGCCTTCAAGGATGCCCTTGGAGGTCGACAAGATGCAGATGCCGAGGCCATTCTGGACAGAAGGAATCGACTTAGCACCGACATAAATTCGGCGGCCGGGCTTGCTGATTCTCTTCAGACCAGCGACGACGGGCTTGTTCTCGTGGTATTTCAGATCGACCAGGAGAGCTTCGTTCTCCTTGGCATACCCGTTGATATAGCCTTCTTCGTTCAATATTTTAAGCAGCGCCTCGCGGGTGCGACTGGGCGGAACGGAGACACTGGAATGCATCGCCTTGTATGCATTACGAATTCGAGTCAACAAATCTGCGATAGGATCTATGACAGACATGAGCGTACCTCATTTACCAACTAGATTTTCTTACGCCTGGCAATTCACCGGCAAGGGCCATATTCCTGAAGCAGATTCTGCAAATGCCAAACTTGCGCATAAAGGCCCTGGGACGGCCGCAAATAGGACACCTGTTGTACTGGCGTGTGGAAAATTTGGGCTTCCGCTGCGCCTTGACCATGAGTGATGTGCGAGTCAAGTTACACTCCTCCTTACTTCTTGAAGGGCATTCCAAGAAGCTTCAACAGCGTCTTGCCTTCTTTGTCAGTCTGGGCAGTAGTTACGACTGTAATATTCATACCCACAGGCTTCTCGATCTTGTCCATTTCAATTTCCGGAAAGATCGTATGTTCCTTGATGCCCAGGGTATAATTTCCACGTCCGTCAAAGCCTCTGTCCGGAACACCGCGGAAGTCGCGGACTCGGGGAAGGGCGATGACAATGAGCTTTTCGAGGAAAGCCCACATTGCGTCTCCGCGAAGCGATACACGGCAGCCTACAGGCATTCCCTCGCGCAGTTTGAAAGCGGCGATGGACTTCTTTGCCCGCGTTACAACAGCCCGCTGACCAGCAATCAGAGACAAATCGCGTACAGAATCCTGAATGATTTTGTTATTCTGGCTACCCTCACCAAGTCCCATGTTCAATGAGACGCACTTGATCGAAGGAATCTGCATTACAGACTTGTAATTGAATTCCTTCGCGAGTTCGGGAGCGACTTTATCTTTGTAGATCGTTTCGAAACTACTCATTGCTGCACCTTAGCTGATCGTTTCATTGCATTTTTTGCAATAACGAACTTTCTTGTTATCGTCGGTAATCTTGTAGCCGAGGCGAGTCGGCTTGGAGCAGGCGTTGCAAATCACCTGAACATTGGAAATATCCAGGGGCATTTCCTTCTCGACAATCCCACCCGGCTGGTTGTTGTAGGGATTGGGCTTGGTGTGCTTCTTCACCATGTTAGCCTTCTCGACAATAACCTGCTTCTTGCTGCGCAGAATCTTGACAACCTTACCGATCTTGCCCTTGTCTTTTCCGGCAAGAATAATGACGTTGTCATCTTTGTGAATTTTCCAAACCTTGGTAGACATAACTTACAACACCTCGGGGGCTAAAGATACGATCTTCATAAAGTTCTTCGCCCGCAATTCACGCGCAACAGGTCCAAAAATACGAGTACCCATAGGCTCAAGGTTCTTATTCAGCAGCACTGCCGAATTGTTGTCGAAGCGGATGAAGGTTCCGTCGGGGCGTCCGATCTCCTTTGTTGTTCTGACAACTACTGCCTGGAGAACATCGCCCTTCTTGACCTTGCCATGAGGGATGGCTTCTTTGACGGAGACCATGATAATGTCGCCGACACGAGCATAGCGCCTCTTGCTACCGCCTAGCACCTTGATGCAGGCAACCTTTTTGGCTCCGGAATTGTCTGCGACATCCAAAGTCGTCTGCATTTGAATCATTTTGCAATCCCCTACAAAGCTCTTTCAATGATTTTGACCAGATGCCAATTCTTCCGCGCGCTCAAGGGGCGGTGTTCGACGATCTGAACCTTATCCCCAATGTGACATTCATTGTTGGGGTCATGAGCCATGAATTTCTTTCTGCGGCGGATATATTTTTTAAGAACAGGATGTTTGACCAGAGTCTCGACACGGACGACTATAGTCTTGTCGTTCTTATCGCTCACTACGAAGCCAACAAGAGTTCTCTTGTTTGATGTCTTTCCGCTGTTACTCATCACCTGTCTCCATGTCCTTCGCTTTCATAATCGTCAAAATCCGAGCAATGGATTTCTTAACAAGCGGTATTCTCTGACTATTTTCAAGCTGCGCCGTCGCGTGCTGAAAACGAAGATTCATCAATTCCTTGCGAAATTCACCAAGCTTTTCCTGGAGTTTCACAGAATCCAATTCACGTAACTGTTGAGCATTCATCCTGTCTTACTCCTTTTCGACTATGAGAGTCTTGATAGGCAGCTTGTAGGCAGCTCTTTGCAATGCTTCTTTGGCCAGCTCAACATCCACGCCTTTAATTTCGTAAATAATGCGACCTCTCTGCACAGGAGCGCACCAGCCTACCGGAGAACCTTTACCTTTACCCTGACGTACTTCCAGGGGCTTGGCAGTGATCGTCTTGTCGGGGAAGATTCGAATGAAGACCTTACCGCCTCTCTTGATATGTCGCATCATAGCGATACGAGCGGCTTCGATCTGCTGGCTCGTGATCTTTCCACACTCCATAGCCTTCAAACCGATATCACCAAAAGCAACCGTGGTCGCACGCTGCGCTAAGCCGCGAATACGACCCTTCTGCTGCTTCCGAAATTTGACTTTCTTGGGACTCAGCATCAGTTATCCACCTCGCTCAGGATCTCTCCCTTGAACACCCACACCTTGATGCCAATGACGCCGTAGGTGGTCTTGGCCAACGCTACGCCGTAATCGATGTCGGCACGAAGGGTGTGCAAAGGCACCCGGCCTTCTCTCGCCCACTCGGTGCGAGCGATTTCCGCACCACCCAGACGACCGCCACACTGCACCTTGATGCCCTGGGCGCCGAACTTCTGGGCCATGCCCAAAGTTTTCTTGATGGCGCGGCGGAAAGCCACGCGGCGCTCAAGCTGCTGGGCAATGGACTCGGCGACGAGCTGGGCGTCGGTTTCGGGGCGGCGGATTTCATTGACTTCGATCACGAACTCGCGACCGAACTTACCTTTCAGTTCAGCCCGCAGCTTTTCAATTTCGACGCCTTTCCGTCCGATAACAATACCGGGGCGCGCAGTGAAAAGAATCAAACGAACCTTGTCGGCAGCTCTTTCGATTTCGATCTTCGCAATGCCGGCGTGAAAGAGCTTTTCCTTCACGTATTTCCGAAGCTTGCTGTCCTCGAAAACATACTCGGCATACTTCTTGTCGCTGAACCAACGGGACTTCCAGTTTTTGTTGTACCCTAAACGGAATCCGTAAGGATGAACTTTATGACCCAAAGCACTGCCCTCCTAGAGTTCATCGACAACCACAGTAATGTGGCTGGTGCGCTTGATAATTCTGTAAGCCCGGCCCATCGCTCGCGACTGTATGCGTTTCCAGCTCGGGCCGCCGTCGATGCGAACTTCCTTTACATAGAGGTTGTCGACGTTCAGCTTGTAGTTGTGCTCGGCATCGGCAATCGCAGTCGTCAGGACCTTCTCGATCAGACGGGCAGCTTTCTTCGGGGTGAATTTCAGGACATTCAACGCATCCTCGACAGGCTTGCCGGTCACGTTACGTGCGACCAACCTGGCTTTCTGCGGAGAAACGCGTATAAACTTGGCAACCGATCTTGCTTCCATGTGAAACTTCCTGCCTATTTCTTCTTCTTATCAGCAGCGTGGCCAAAATATGTCCGGGTGGGTGCGAATTCACCAAGTTTGTGTCCGACCATATTTTCGGACACAAACACCGGGATAAACTTCTTACCGTTATGCACAGCAAAGGTAAGACCGACCATCTCGGGAATAATCGTGGACCGGCGGGACCAGGTCTTGATCACCTGACGGCTTCTTTCAGCGTTGGACTTCTCCACCTTAGCGATAAGATGGCCGTCCACAAAGGGGCCTTTTTTCAGAGACCTTGGCATATCAACTCCTACTTAGTTCCGCGGCGTTTGACGATAAGCTTGGAAGAACTCTTCTTGGGCGAACGGGTCTTGTAACCCTTCGTGGGCTTGCCCCAAGGAGTCACGGGGTGACGTCCGCCGGAGCTTCTGCCCTCGCCGCCGCCAAGCGGATGATCGACCGGGTTCATGGCCACGCCACGAACCTTGGGACGCTTTCCAAGCCATCTGTTGCGGCCGGCCTTGCCGATGGACACGTTCTCGTGTTCGATATTGCCGACCTGTCCGACAGTGGCCGAGTTCACGGCCAGCACCTTGCGGACTTCACCGGACGGCAGTCTCAAGAGGACATACTTGTCTTCCTTGGCGATGACCTGAGCGTAGGAACCGGCGGAACGGACAAGCTGTCCGCCGCGACCCGGGTAGAGTTCCACGTTGTGCACGAGGGTACCCAGGGGAATCCTGGCCAGAGGCAGGGCGTTGCCGGGCTTGATGTCAGCCTTTTCGCCGGCCAGGATCTGGTCGCCGACATTGATGCCGACAGGACAGATGATGTAACGCTTCTCGCCGTCGGCGTAATGCAGCAGGGCGATGCGAGCGCTTCTGTTCGGATCGTATTCGATGGTGGCAACCTTGGCGGGAATGTCCAACTTGTTGCGCTTGAAATCGATCAAGCGATACAGTGACTTGTTTCCACCGCCGCGACGACGCATGGTCACGCGGCCAAAATGGTTGCGACCGCTCTTCTTGGTCAAACCCTTGGTCAGGGACTTCTCAGGGGTCGTACGGGTGATCTCATCATACGTGAGCACCGTCATCGACCGGCGTCCGGCAGATGTGGGTTTAAGCTTGCGAATTGCCATGGTTATACCCCTTCAAAGAAATCGATCTTTTCGCCGGCAGCGAGAGAGACGTAAGCTTTCTTGTAACCGCTGAGCTTGCCGACCGCGCGACCGAACTTCTTTTTGGTCCGCGGACGGTAGTTAACGATGTTCACCGCAGTGACCTTCACGTTGAAGACATCTTCAACGGCCCGCTGAACGTCGATCTTGTTCGCGGCAGTATGCACATAAAAAGCAACCTGATTGCCAAGCTCCTTGAGGCCCGTGGATTTCTCCGAGATCAGCGGCCTGAGTAATACTTGCGTGCTTTCCATTATTTCAACCTCTCCTGCAACACGGCGACAGCGCCCTGGTCCAGGACCATCTGAGGATACTTGAGGATTTCGTAGACGTTGACCGATTGCGGATCCAACACGAGAATGCCAGGAACGTTCCTGGCCGAAAGAGCAAGGTTGGTATCTTTTTCGGCAACAACAATCAAGGCTTTTTTCAGACCCAAGGTATTCTTGCAGACCACGAAGTTCTTGGTCTTGATGTCGTCGAAGCGGAGCTGGTCGACAACGAGCAGGCTGTCGGTCGTGAACCTGGAGGACAGCGCCATCTTCAGGGCCAGCTTGCGGACCTGCTTGTTGATCTTGAAGCCGTAACCCCGAGCCTGCGGTCCGTGCACGATGGCACCGCTGCGCCACAGGGGGGAGCGGCTGGATCCGGCGCGGGCACGGCCAGTGCCCTTCTGGCGCCAAGGCTTCTTGCCGCCGCCGCTGACCAGGCCGCGGGTCTTCACGCCGACGGTGCCGGCGCGGAGCTTGGCCAAGTGGGAGCGCACGGCGAGGTGCAGCAATTCAGGCTTGACCTCGACCTGGAAGACATCGTCAGCCAGGGAAATCTCGCCGACTTCCTTCCTGTTCTGATCATATACTTTCGCGTTTGCCATTATCTTCACCCCTATTTCATCTTGCTGAGGACAACGATCCCCTGCTTGGGTCCCGGGACCTGGCCGCGAACCAACACGACATTGTCCTCAGGGCGGACGTCGACAATCTCGATGTTGAGCATGGTCGCCGTCTTGTTTCCGAGCTGACCCGGAAGCTTCTTGCCCTTGAATACCTTGCTCGGCCAGGCGCACTGGCCAATAGAACCGGGCTTTCTGTGAACCTGCTCATGTCCGTGCGTGGCCGGAGCGCCGGCGAAGTTCCAACGGCGGATGACGCCCGCGAAGCCGCGACCCTTGGAGGTGCCAGTCACGCGAACCTTTTCGCCGGGGGTGAACATTTCGACAGTCAGTTTCTGTCCGATTTCATATTCATCGACGTTACCGAGACGGATTTCCTTCAGCATTTTGTAAAAGCCACAATTTGCCTTCTGCTGATGGCCCTGCTCAGGTTTGTTCAGACGATGCGCAGCAACTTCTTCGAAACCTACCTGCAAAGCAGCGTAGCCGTCTTTTTCACTGACCTTTTTGTCAATAACAGGACAAGGACCGGCTTGGATGACCGTGACAGGAATGACGTTGCCGTCAGCTCCGTAAATCCTGGTCATACCGATCTTGCGCCCAACAATTCCCAAAGTCTGTTTCATGATAGCCTCTCGTTATCCCTACAGCTTGATTTCTACATCAACGCCAGCGGGAAGATTCAGCTTGCCCAGCGCATCAACTGTCTGTTGGGTGGGTTCAAGAATGTCTAAAAGGCGCTTGTGCACACGCATTTCAAACTGTTCACGAGATTTCTTGTCCACATGCACAGACTTCTGAATGGTCTGCTTATGGATGCGAGTCGGCAACGGAATCGGGCCGGCAATGGAAGCGCCGGTGTTACGTGCGGAGTCAACGATCTCGGCAACAGCCTTGTCCAAAATGCGGTAGTCGTACGCTCTCAACTTAATGCGAATTTTATCACTGTTCATGATGGCTTTGCCCCATTACTCCTGAATTTCGGAAACAACGCCGGCACCGACGGTACGGCCGCCTTCACGGATGGCGAAGCGCAGGCCCTTTTCCATGGCGATCGGGTTG